>CAVOCO010000213.1:0-3644 GCA_963694215.1 Phycisphaerae bacterium | reverse complement strand
AGTCTGCGAAGCTGAATAATTGCTTCGAAGCATGCATCTTGAATGGCCAGATCATCTGGCTGCTTCGTGCTGCGTGCTGACAACGCAAGAAGACCATGTGCGTCACCAAGATTGGAAAGCAAGGCCACTTTGCGGGCATGCGCATTCGGGTTGAGGGAGGTGTCAATTGCAGCGACCGTCGAAGCGTCGACGTGCTCGCCTTGCTCAATGAGTGAGGTCAAAAGTTGTAGTCGAGTGTCGGCGGTCAGTTCGCCCCGTTCGAGCACATAGTTGATGTCATCTGGAAGTAGCCGGTCTGAATCAAGACCAAGTGAGATCGTGGCTTGGCGAGCAGTTGGCGAGGCCGCGACGACGCGGGCGGGATCAATCCGTCCGTCCACGCTCAGCTCCGCGAGTCCAAGCAAGGCATGAATCTGAATTGATGGATCATCGTCGGTAGTCAGCGACACCAGGAGTGGTTCGAGTCGCTGATCATGTAGCGCGCGAAGCGCTGAGAGGCGCATCAAGTGTTCGTTGTTGGCCTGCGGCGTGATGGCCCGGTTGAGTTCTCGGTGGGCAGCAGCTTCCCATGGATCGCCCCAGGTGGCCATTGCTGCGTTCGTTGAGACGAGCGTCAGCAGGGCGGTGGTCATTATGCGGGTCGAAGCAGACATTCCAGCAAGTTTAGCACGCAAAAGTATGTTGTGAAGCCCGAATGCGCAGAGTGAGAAATACTCCGGCCAAGGGCGTTGGTCTTGTGCTGGTGCAGGTGAGCGTAGGACAGATCAGTAGATGAAAAAAGCCGCGTCATCAGGCCCCGACTTCAGACGATCTCGCCGCAAAGTCGTGAACCCAGTGCACTACCTCAGTACCCAGTGTTCCTCGCCGGCATAGCCCGGGTGGATTTCAATTGGGCGGTCTCCGCGGGTGGAGGCATCGCCCGGGATGAGGTAGTGGAGATATAGATTCTTTCGCAGTGTGACGGCGTCACCCGTGACGGGATTTTTAACTGTGGCCGTCTCTGAGCTGATGCCCTCGATGAAGATTCGCAGCTCATTGACACCCTGGCTTCCAGCTGGCCAAACAGCCATACCTCGCCGCGCGTTTCCCACTCCTTGCCGCAATGTTCCAATGATGGCGACCTTTGGCTCAAGAAGTGGATCGCCCACATGTTCCATAATGGCCCGATGAACGCCTTGTGGCACACCATCTCCATCTCGTCGCACTTCGCCGCGGTCGGTATAGAGCGTCATGGAGGGTGCCCACGTGCGATCCTGACCGGTCATATTGACCACGTCGTACACCAAGTACCAATACAAGTCGCCGTTGGCCGCAGTGAACATGCGAGCCGCGGTTGGCGTGAAATCTACTTCTGGCCGTGAGGACACGCGGGCAGGCCGTGGGTAGCCTGCGGCCATATCGACCACGGTGGCAACGCTGAGGCTTGCAATGAGTCCGAGCAGGATTGGCATACGCATCACGAAAAGCTCCTCTTTTCCTATTGAGCCGTGTAGTGTAGCACCCGCCCATGAGCATGATTATCCCTGTTTCGCCTGATCGGTATGAAGATGCCCTCCGATGCTTGCTTGGCCGGCGACGTGGCGTGGCCATGAAGGCCGTTGTTGAGCGTTTGACCGCTGAAGGGCGGATGCCTCGTGGCAGTTTAATGGCCGCCGAGACGCCAGAGGGCCGATTTGTGGCCGCTTCATTCATGGTTCCTGGAGCTGGGCGGACAGTGAGCATCATGGTGTCGAGTCCGCGGGGCTCAAACGGTGCGGCTTGCTGCGAGGCTGTTCTCAAGTCTGCCATCGAGTCGCTTGCCAGCTGGCCCGTCGATCTCGCCCAAGCCTTGCTCTTACCAGGTGATACGGCGATGCTTGGTGTGTATGAGGCGTGTCAGTTCTTTCGGCTCGCCGAACTGCACACGATGTCGATGGCGATTCGCTCACGCCGTCCAGCTGCCGAACTTCCCCGCGGGGTCACGCTCCGCGAGGCAACCAAAGACGAACTGCCGATCATTCTCGATCAGACCTATGTGGACACGCAAGACTGCCCGCGTTTACGGGGTTTGCGGCGCACCTCAGACATCGTGGCCGGCCACCGTGCCGGTGGAGAGGTTGTGCCGACACTCTGGCAAACTATTCTTCGAGATGGCCAGCCGGTCGGTTGCGTCTTGATGACATGCGACCGCGCCGCGGTCGCAGATCTTGCCTACATCGGCCTCATTCCTGCAGCACGTGGGTGTGCGATTGCAGGCGCCGTACTACGCGTCATGATTAATCGCCTGCCAGCATGCGGTATTCGTACGCTCCGACTTGCAGTTGATGCGGCCAATACGCCCGCAACACAGCTCTACCGTCAACTTGGATTCAAGAAGACGCAGATTCAAATTGCCGTTATCCGCTCGGCGCGTGAATTGCAAGCGGTGGACCCCCAAGAGCAAGATGTCCACAAAAAGTCGACACCTTGACCGCCGCTCGGTGGATGAAATTTTTTTCGCGTCGCAGAACGCCTTGAATACAGTCATTTTTGCGTTCATTGAGCATCTGAGCGCACACTTTCGTGGTTGTGAACGCGCTGCTGTCAGGGTAGATTGCCAACGTCCAAGGATGGACAGATTGCTTGCTCAGACGTGTCGGACAGCACGCTCGGGGCAGCACGGTGGAGCATGGACAGTACGTTGACGCACTTCCTTGCGTCTTGAGGCCAGAGCCGCAAGACGCTCAGAACAAGGTTCATATGCACACGCGGGTTCGCTGCGGCATTGAATCGGCGTGTATTCACTGCCTCATGGTCCAGCATTCGTGACACGGATTGTCGGTATCCGACCGCCCCGCTCATTTGAGCGGGCTACATCCTTTCGACCAGAGGTTTTTCGCGTGACCGATCTCGCCGCACCAACTCTGACTAGAGCCATCCAAGAGCGTATCGGCACAGCCTCATACAAGATGTGGTTTGGCCATGCCGATCTAGAGCTCGAAAACGGCGTTTTGCAGGTCGCAGCAGGCTCAAAATTCGAAGTTGAGTGGATTACCCGCCGGTTCGCCAAGGATCTCGAGGCCGTAGCGGTCGATGCAGGGGGGACAGCGGCCCACATTCACGTCCGCATCAACAGTCAGTCGCCAGGGCACGAGGTTGTGACCGACGCCGACCCTCCATCACGCCGCTCTGAGCGGCCCCGCCGCCGGTTCCACAACCTTGATGACCTCGTCATTGGGGCGAGCAACCAATTGGCCTCCGCAGCTGCTCGAACCATTGTGGACGACCCAAGTGCCCATCATCTCTCGCCGCTGTTCATTCATGGCGACTGTGGTGTCGGCAAGACGCATCTCCTGCAAGGCATTTGTGCCCGGTTTTCGCGGCAGAACCCCGGCTCGCCCATGCGGTACATGACGGGTGAAGAGTTCACCAACGAATACATTCAGGCCGTTCGGCATTCCCAGCTTGAGCGATTCCGCCGCACGATGCGGCGGCTGCACCTGCTTGCGATTGATGATGTGCACTTCGTGGCGGGCAAAACTCGTACACAAGACGAGGTGCTGCACACACTTGATGCGATCCGGCTCGGCGGCGCCCGCATTGTGCTTGCATCTGATGCCCATCCGAATGTCATCAAACGATTCAACGCTTCGCTTGCCAGTAGGTGCACCAGTGGCATGCTCGTT
>CAVOCO010000212.1:0-3649 GCA_963694215.1 Phycisphaerae bacterium | reverse complement strand
GGAAGGAGCCAAAACAACGTGCTGGCATCATTTTGGTCATAGGGCCTTAGATCATTCGGCCAGCTGCGAGAGGGCTTGTTGCACCAAGGCGGCGACCTATCGTCGATCTCAATTTGTCAAATGTGCGGTTGCATTCGTATTCAAGATTTCAGGTGGTGCGGATCCAATGCCAGCGCCGCTCTCAGTCTCGCAGTTGGGATACGGAAACTCATCGAATCGCTTGATCGATTGAAAGTCAAGTGCGATGAGGCAGGCGCTTGCTCAAAGATGCATGATGGCCGGGGATGGGCTGCGTTTGATCTTGCAAACAGAGATGAAAACCGAAAGGGCACTTAAGTAATAATTGAATTGGTTGAAGCGACTCGTCGGTGTCCGGTTCCATGAGCGCTGCGCTTCCGGATGCATTCGACAATGTGCTAGATAAAGAGAACGCGAATCATCTGCCAAGAAATCCCGGCGGGTGCTCAGTGAAGTGCAGGTGGTATACGCCACTGCTTCAACTGTTCAAAGGCATAACCGAGTGCAAGCAGCCTGTCCTCTGACCACGCTGGACCGATGAACGAGAGACCAACTGGCAGGCCATCAACCATGCCCGCTGGCACGGTGAGATGGGGATAGCCCGCTACGGCGGGGAGTGTGCTCGAGGCGCCCGCGAACGCGTCACCTTCGCCCAGTGTGATCTCGAAAGCAGGACCGGTGGTCGGCGCGATGAGCGCCGTGAGGTTGTGTTCGGCCACAAGTCGATCGATTCCATTGGGCCCCGCCGCTGCGTGGGCACGGGTGTGTGCCTCGGCGTACTGCGATTCTGATGCACTGCCTGGAGACACCGCCATTTCGAAGAACTCCTGTCCAAAGTGAGGCATCTCTTGGTCAGCATGTGTTCGATTGAAGGAAATGATGTCGTTCAGGGTGCGCGGATGGTCCTTGCCAGGCAATGAACTCAGATAGGTCGCCATGTCGGATCGGAGCTCGTGGAGAAGCACAGTCATTTCATCAGTGTGGATAGCTTCCATGTCTGGAAACTCGCGAATGTCGACGAGTACTGCGCCGGCTTTTCGGAGCGCTTCTAGTTGCTCTTCGAATGCTGTGAGTTGTTCAGGCTCACACCAGTCGGTGTGAAACCAAAGCACGCCGAGTCGGCTGTTTTTGAGGGCGTTAGAATCGAGTGCATCCGTGTAGTCCATCTTGTGTAGATCAGCCGAAGCTGACGCAGCATCGAGTGGGTCGGACCCGGCCATCACGCTCAGCATGATCGCAGCATCTTTCACAGTTCTTGTCATGGGGCCGGCCGTGTCTTGCGAGTGCGAGATCGGGACGATGTGTGTGCGAGGCAGTAAGCCAACGGTTGGTTTCAGGCCAACGAGTCCATTCATAGCCGCCGGACATGTGACAGAGCCATCGGTCTCGGTGCCGATTGCAGCGGTTGCAAGGTCCGCAGCGACAGCGGCGCCACTGCCGCTACTTGATCCGCATGCGGTCCGGTCCCGGTTGTAAGGGTTTCGGGTCAATCCACCCACCGCGCTCCAGCCGCTTGATGAATTTGAAGATCGAATGTTGGCCCATTCGCTGAGATTTGATTTTCCGAGGATCACCGCTCCCGCACTCCGGAGTCGTTCAACAACGGTTGCGTCGCGGCCTGTTCTATTGTTCACAAGCGCGAGCGACCCTGCAGTTGTTGGCAATTCTCGGGTCTCGATATTATCCTTTACAAGGATCGGGACTCCATGCAGTGGGCCTTTTACGATTCCACGGGCGCGTTGGGCGTCGAGGCGGTTCGCGTCGGCAATCGCGTTTGGATTGTGCGCAAGGATGCAGTGAAGTCCACGTTCGCCACTATCGAGTGCCTCTGCGCGAACGATGTAGAACTGAGTCAATTCCTTAGAACTCGTGTCCCCTCGGGACATCGCTGTAGTGATGGTCTCGATATCTGAGTTCAAGAGACCGCATAGGACTGCGCTGATGATGAGTGTGCAAGGCATGGGCAGTAGCCTACACAGTTCAATCAGTAATAGGAATTGTCATGATGCTGCTCAATTCCCGACACATGAGTGAGGGCAGTGAACAACTGCACAAGCTGACTGTGCTCAATGATGCCACTGTCATTGGCGGTAAAATGATTAACTCACCATCAGTGCCGCGACCTATAAAACTATCAGTAGCTACCGAATCATAAGCCGCATCGGCGCAGGCGGCACGGACACTGTTGTGTGAGTCACGCTGCTCTTCGTCGCTCAGCGTGCGCCGCGCTGCAGGCGATTTTGCCGGCCAGCCTGTCGCTTCGTCAGAGATCTGAATACCCAATTATTTTCATTGAGTTCTTGCAGCATCTGCGTCGCTCAGCGAGTCACCGAGATACACGATCGCCGTTCTGCCAAGTCGAATCGTGTCACCGTCTTCCAGGTGGCAATAGAGCTGTCGACATTGACGACCAGGTGACGCTCATTGGACAGTGGGACAATGACTGCAAAGGTAGTGACGAGTGCACTGCGGACATCGATGGCAACTTAATTATTGACATTGACGATCTGATCGCGCTCGTTGGACTTTGGGTTGACTGCTGAACGAAATTGAACTGCCAATTACGGTAACTGTTCAAGGATCTTTGCTCGAGTCCGACGGGCTTTGTTATACAGGCCACGCAAGAGTTCTTGATCGGGCCACGTCAAAGTTGCATTGCGGCCAAGTGCAACAGCACTTTCAGCCAGCTCCCGAGCTACTTCAACCTGTCCCCCAGCTAAATAGGCTTGCGCTAGCATGACCTCTAAGTCAAGCAGGTTCTCCGTTGTCCAGTAGTCCGCTGAAATGTCGCCGCCCCTAGCCGCAATGGCCTTAGACAATAACTTGTGCGATTCCACAAGCCGCTTTAACGTATCGTCTGGTCGTTTGAGTGCAGCAAGCGTTTCGCCGTGCTCCTTGAGCACTTTGGCTAAGTCTGTACGAGCCCGTATGTCATCAGGACTGTCAGCTGCCAATGCTCGAGCCAATGGCACAATTTCGAGTTCATACGCATCGGAAACTTCATCAAGACGTCGAAGATGCTTTACTTCTTGTGTCGCATACCGATGCGCAAGCAAAATGTCCCGGCGAGCTGTGTTTTCGTCTTCAGCACCTTTAAGCAATTCTTCTCGAAACCGGATAGATCGTTGGAATTGCTCTAACGCTCGCTCATGCTCGCCCTGTGCGCTCCAAGCATAACCAGCGTAGTTCCATGCAATTGTCGCATCACGGCGAATTGCCGGATGCTCTGGAAATCGCTCAAGGACTTGGTCTACTGTGCTAAGCAGTGCAATCAGTGTGGGGTCTTTGTCAGGTCGTGCTACGGATGAACTTGACCGCTTCAGTCGAATGCCAAGTACGGCCCGAACATAATCAATCGGTGCTGTATCTAAATCAATATCCGCTAAGAGTGGTTCAGCCTCGTCGAGCATGCGAGCTTGATCAGCCGGACGTCCCTGTCGTCGATATGCGTTGTGCAGCAACAACCGACCACGGACAGCGACCATAATTGAATTCAAGTCTTCGGCGTCCTGCGCTCGAAGGGCGTCAGCAATGGCAATCGCCTCTTCATAACTCGCAATCGCATCGTCCATTCGCCCGCGATTGCCACTGGTCATCGACCATTGGTTGATGCCTGCTTGCAGCAAGCCTT
>CAVOCO010000211.1:0-3675 GCA_963694215.1 Phycisphaerae bacterium | reverse complement strand
GCTCACGCCAACCCGTCAATTGAAATGGCGAGTCTGCTGGCACATACCAACTGTTGACACCAGTCCGCTTAACAAGTCGGTAGCCTGCATTTCGAATGGTCGGATGCCAATGCGAGCGGAAGTCATGCAGATCGTCTTCGATGAGAAGAAGTCTCGGACGCCATACGTTCAGGTCGAGTCCATCGAGTACTTCTGATGTAAATCCCTCGACGTCGATTGACATGAAGTCGACTTGGCGTGCGTGCTTTTCGAGCAGTGCATTGAGGGTGCACACGCGCACCTCAATGTGACTGAGTACCTCTCCCATCCCATCAATCCCGCGCTTATCGAGCGTGGCGTGTGTGCTCTTCTCAGGCACCGTCAGGGCGGCGAATTCGGGAGTGTTCGGTCCACCACATGCCACTTGTTCAACAACTGATTCGGGACGGGCTGCCCGCAGTTTCTCGACAAAATCTGGTTGTGGCTCGACAAGAAGACCACTCCATCCAACTTTTGCCAGATGCCACGTCTGAGAAAACTGAGTTGGGTGATGGGCTCCCACTTCCACAAACCAGCCTGCGGATGACTCCACGTTCAGCGCACGTCTCACCAGCCACTCCTCAGCGGCCGCATGTCGTTGCGATGCAGGCAGTGTCTGAAACCGCATCTTGGCTACATGGTTGTACTCATATCGCATGACAGTCACTCTGACAGATCGATCCGCCCGAGTCAAGTCACGTTTCGCCGCCTGTTTCCCAAGACTACAACGAGCCTTCATTGAGAATCGCCTGGGGTTACATAGCGTCGGAGGAGTCGAGAAAGTCGTGGCCACCCACCGACCGACCAATGATGATTGAAGACGCAATATCGCCCCGTCGAGTCGCCACCATCTGCATGCAGATGCTTGTTTACTCCTCGGAGATCCACAAGCATGACAGCGGTTGGATTCGTAGCCATGCCGATATTCGCCCACGCCGCGCAGTTTCCAGTGCGCCGGGGTGCCGTTGATGCGTTCATTTCCCTTCGCATAATCAAGCGCCGTCTTTCCATCGCTATTCTTCGCTTTCACATCAGCGCCTGCTTTGAGAAGGACTGGTATCACTTCATTGTTTTTGTTGTGCCTCGCTGCGAACATCAGCGGAGTCGTGTCTGTTTTCGCCCTTGCATTCACATCAGCGCCCGCCGCGAGCAGTTCGAGGATGGACTGCTTGCGATCTTCAGGGAGGGTGGGCCATGCCTCCACGAGGCGAATGAGCCCCGCGTCCTGCGCGCCAGTGGTGACAGTATTGGTGACACCCTTGCCATCACCGCAAGAAATCGACTCTGTTGATGGCGCCGCGTCGGTGTGCTTGCACGTTGCCAACATGAATGTCAGGCGTTCGAATCGCCTCACCAGATTTGATCCGAGAACCCCCGCATAAACAGGGTCTATCTATTGGAATTATGGTTGGCTCTCAGGCTGTTTAGTTATAGGATTGGTGCTTGGGGAAGAGTCAGATTTCTACTGGAGAGTGCACCATGAAGCCCTGGTCCCTGATAGTGACATTTGTGCTTACCCTCGCCGTCTGTGGCTCGTCCGCCCAGGCTCAGCAGTTGATCAACAAGAACATCAACGTCGATGGCTTGAACCGTTCGTATCTGGTCTATCTCCCGACCAACTTCGATCCTGCGGAATACATGCCTGCCATGTTTCATTTCCATGGTGGAGGCGGCACAGCCAACGGAGGTCTCTCCGAATGCGATTACCGATCACTGGCCAATGCGGAACGTTTCATCGCCGTCTATCCTCAGGCTACCGACAGCACCGCTGGCACGAACTGCTGGGACTGCCTCGGTGACTACCATGGCGGAATAGATGAAATGGGCTTCATGTCCGCCATGATCGACGCGCTGGCCGCCGACTACAACATCGATACCCAACGCGTCTATGCCAGCGGATATTCACTTGGCGGCAGCATCGTGTACGACTTCGCTGCCTATCTACCGGATCGAGTGGCCGTGATCGCACCAACAGCCGCCAACATGTGGGAATGGACCTTGAGCGATGTGAACTGGTCGACCTCGGTTGCCTGTGTTCACCTGCTGGGTACCAGTGATTTCTACGCGCCATACAACGGCAACGAATACAGCATCTCCACCAGTGCACAGAATGCCCACTTCGTCGGCCTCAACGGTGCCGAAACGACACCGACCAGCGAGAACCTCGGTGGCAACATCACCCGATATACCTGGGCTGCCGGCGAAGGTTGCCACGGCCATCAGCACTACGTGCGTCAGGGCGGCGGCCATGATGCACCTTCCGGCTACCCGAGTGGTCCGGAATGGATCTGGGACTACGCCTCACAGTACTCACTAGATGGAATCATCGAATGCGCAGGAGGCTGTGACGGCGACTTCAACGGCGACGGCACTCGAGATGTGAATGACATCCTCACCGCCATCAGCGCATTTGGCAACGGTGATGGTGGCGACGTCGACGGAGATGGCGACACCGATGTCTCCGACATCCTCGAACTGCTGAGCGTGTTCGGCCAGGATTGCTAAGGCATATCCAACATCTCATTCGAACTGATCTGCACCATCCGTGGCCATCATGACCGCACTACGAAGAGACCCTTCCATAGATGCCGTTGTTCATTACCTGTGAGATTTGAGCCCGTTTCCGGGCAGTAAGTGTTTTACAAGATTGCTAGCCGGACCATCACGTTGCCAACGTGAATGTCGACGGTTCGAATCCGTTCTCCCGCTTTCCGGCACGGCCCAGCACCGAGCCGCACAACCCCGCTTTACGGCGGGGTTTGTTGTTCGAGAAAGGCGGACATAATGTCCGGTCCGACTCGCAGCCTGAAGCACCAGATTGCACTGTTTCGCGCACCGAGTGGTGCCGGATTTTGTGACACAACAGCGATCCACTCTCGATCAGAGGCTTCCACCCATATAGAGAACGAAGCTGAGTCAGGGTCTTCGTGTCGTACATATATTATTGATTCAATTTCAAAATACGCTCGGCTTTAGACCACTACTCACTACTATCGATAATTCGCACGGACAATGTGGACGGCTAAAAATAGCCTTCCTCAATCTAGAATTGTGGAGGAGAATGATTATGTTCGATCGATTTAGGCAAGGGCTTTACCTACAAACACTCTCGATCATTGCGTGCGTTGCCATGCTGTCGCAACTCCCGACGAATGCCCAAGCTGGCACATCAGATCCAACGGCACCATGGCGCGAGCACAGCCACACCACGCCGTGGGTCATACCGATTGGCATTAAGGAATACAACCCTAACCCCACAATGGCAACTAGGGAAGACTGGGCTCAGTTGGGCTGGGACACTTTCATTGCCATGAACTGGCCCAAGCTGGAAGCGCAAGGAGCAAATCCCGGTCAACCGGATCCCAACGGTGACATCGTGACCAGCTACAACTCTCCCGCGAACTATCCCAACGCCACCTGGTGGAGCTACAACCAAAAATATCAGTTGTTCTACAGGTTCAAACCAGGAGTAAAGAATACGCACGCTATGCTCAATCCTGGTCAGTGGGATAATCCCCTGAGCCCCAAGAACATGCACAATGGCTACGAGATCATCGGCGATTTCTCTAAGGGTGGTAGTCTCTCGAATCGGCTAAAGGATCAACTTGATCAATCCCTCATCGAATCCCCATTGATTGACCGAAATGGCAACTTAGT
>CAVOCO010000210.1:0-3677 GCA_963694215.1 Phycisphaerae bacterium | reverse complement strand
GACATGCGGCGAACACTGCGATCAAGACTCGTCCATGTGGTTCGTGAGCGACTTGTCGCTCAGGCGAGACGCCGCGGCGAAGATCCTGCCGAACTCGAAGTTGCGCGGACTGCCCTGCGAACCGATGCCTTGACCATCGGATTCGCGCGTCGGTTTGCAACCTACAAGCGCGCACCCCTGCTCTTCCACGATCTTGATCGACTTGAGACACTCTTGAGCGATATCGATCAGCCTGTTCAGGTGCTGTTCGCCGGGAAGGCGCACCCACTCGATGAGCCGGGGCAGGCCTACGCAAAAAAGATTCACACAATGTGCAGTCGGCCCGGCCTGCAAGGCAAAGTCGTCTTGCTCGAGGAATACGACATGGGGCTTGGCAGGCTCCTGACCTCTGGCTGCGACATCTGGCTCAATACACCAATTCGTCCGCACGAAGCAAGTGGCACGAGCGGTATGAAGGGGCCACTGAGTGGCGGGCTCAATCTGTCCATCTCTGACGGATGGTGGCCCGAGGCTGCTGACGGGCAAAATGGGTGGACAATCGACGGCAAATCCGAAGGCCTCGCGGCCAAGCTGCGAGACGCAGCCGACGCCCAGGCCCTGTATGAACTGCTGGAACAGGACATTGTGCCGCTTTTTCATGCCACAGAAGCCAATGGCGCTCCTCGCCAATGGATTCAGACGGCCCTACGCTCAGCCGCCACGGTCAACACAACATTCTCAAGCCACCGAATGGTGGCCGAGTACCTCGAATGGGGCTACCGAGCGGCCCATCTTGGTCATTCTTGACCCTTTGTGCTTTCTACTGAGTGGTCGTTGCATTAGGTTGAGAGGCTGTAGTGCGCTGGATGTTCTAGCGAACTTCTATTTGTGTGGACTCATTAGAGAGCGATGGAGAACAAGTAATGCAATGTAAATCAAGTATTGGCGTGGCCACTGCGGCACTCATGGGCAGTTTCGCATCGGCAGTACCGCTGATAGACGGCACGCTTGACCCCACTGGCTATGGCCCAGTGATCTCGATCCAAAACAATAGCACTGGCTTTGCTAACAACGTCGTAAGTCACGTGGGCAACGCCGCCGGATCAGAGATTGACAGTGCCTCCATGGTGATTGCTAACGGAAGCCTTTTTATTCACCTCAGCGGCAATATCGAGAGCAACTTCAACAAGATCGAAATCTTCATTGACGCGCGAGACGGTGGACAGAATCGCATTCTCGGCATCAACCCGGATGTTAGTTTCAACGCGCTCCAACGGATGGGTGATGATGGCAGCGGCAACGGACTGACCTTTGACGCAGGATTTGAACCCGACTTGTACCTCGATGTTACCTGCGGCGACAATGGGTCCGGAAACGGAATCCTCTCCTACGTCAACTACGCCGAACTTCGAACAAATGGCGACGGATTCGGCGGGTATGCAGGCACCGGTAGTTCCTACAATCTTGATGGCGTTGACTATGTCGAGGCATCCATCGGTGATTACGGCATTGGCGTCGCAATTAACAACAGCAACATTGGCGGCGTCATTGGTGGCGACGGCAGCGACTGTGGTGCCCCCGATAACGTAGCTGTGACCACGGGCATTGAAATTGAGATCCCGCTGTACCTCATCGACTGGGACTTCGATGGCCTGCCCTTCACTGACGTCAAGGTCTGCGCTTTCGTGAACTCGAGCGATCACGGCTTTGTGTCCAACCAGATTCTTGGTGGGCTCGATGGCTCGGCGAACTTGGGCGACCCGCGCCTTATTAACTTCGAAATCATCCCTGGGCTTCAGTACTTCGCCCTCGGCGATGTAGCTGAGTCCTGCATCCCCGCCATCACCGGCGCCTGCTGCTTCGCCAATGGCGAATGCTGGGAAAGCGTCACGACGGAGCACTGCAATGACAATCGCGGCCTCTGGATCGGCGAAGACTCGATCTGCGAAGACTGCAACCTCGGTGGTGGCAACCCCTGTCCCACCGACATCGATAGCAGCGGCACAACTGATGTCAATGACCTTCTTGAAATCATTGGCGCATTCGGAAGCGTCTGCCCATAGTGCGAAAATCTATTCTCCTGAACCGTCGCCCCCACAGCCCAACGGTTGTGGGGGCGACTTCTTGGGGGCTGAGACCCACCTGACACCCCGTGGTACGAATGCCTTCCGGGGGTATACTTGAGAGCACAGATGCGAACGACCTTGCCACTACTGAGCGTACTGATGCTTGCCACGATGTCGACGGCGGCGATGGCTCAATCTTCTCGGCTTGGGCAGGGCGCCACGGTCTATCAAGATGCTGAGGGCTGGGGAACCACATTTCGAACATGGGCACCCAATGCGGCAGCCGTATACGTGTCGGGCTCATTCAATAACTGGGCCACCAATACCCATCCACTCACAAGTGAAGGCGACGGGTTCTGGAGCCGCGATACCGAGGGGGTCTGGGCCGGACACGAGTACCAATTCGTGCTGCTCAATTCCGGCAACACGCACTGGCGCAATGATCCGCGAGCACGCAAACTCACGGCGAGCAATGGCAAGTCGATCATTGTCAATCCAGAGCAGTACAGCTGGCAGCACGACATGGTGGTGCCGAATTGGAATGAACTGGTTATTTACGAATTGCACACGGGCACCTTTGGATACGTTGATGGCGGAGAATTCCCGGGCAACTTCGCGGGCGTACGGGCCCATCTTGATCACCTCGAAAACCTTGGTATCAACGCCATCGAGTTGCTGCCCGTCAACGAATTCGCTGGCAATCAGTCGTGGGGATACAACCCTGGGCACATCTTCTCGGTCGAAAGCCATTACGGCGGACCGGATCAACTTAAACAACTCATTGATGCCTGCCATGAGCGTGGCATTGCCGTTCTGATCGACGTCGTCTTCAACCATCTGGGTCCTACGGATCTTGGGTGCTGGCAGTTTGACGGGTGGAGCGAGAATGAGGGCGGCGGCATCTACTTCTACAATGATGACCGCGCCAATACGCCTTGGGGCGATACGAGGCCGAACTTTGGAAGCAGTGAAGTACGCCAATTCCTGCTCGATGCTGCGATGCAATGGCTTGATGAGTATCACGTAGACGGTCTTCGCGTCGACGGCACACGCTGGATTGAGTGGACCGACGTGGGCAACAACCCAGACGGCTGGACGTGGATGCAATGGCTCAATGATGAACTCAACACGCTGTATCCCAACAAACTGATTGCAGCCGAAGACATGAACGATAACCACTGGATCACAATGCCCACCAGTGATGGTGGTGCGGGGTTCGATACCCAGTGGGACCCCTGGTTCGTGCACCCAATCCGCGAAGCCGTAGAGAATGCGGAAGATGACTGGCGCAACATGTGGGACGTCAAGGACGCCATCACATTTGCTTACAACGGCACGCCCTTCCAACGCATTATCTACACTGAATCACACGACGAAGTGGCCAATGGCCGCAGCCGCGTCCCCGAAGCAATCTGGCCCGGGAATGCCGACTCGTGGTACTCCAAGAAGCGATCAACATTGGCCGCTGGCGTTATCTTCACAGCGCCGGGCATTCCTATGATCTTTCAAGGGCAAGAGTTCTTAGAGGACGAATGGTTCAGCGACGCCGAGCCGCTCGATTGGAATAGAGCAGCCGACAACACTGGTATCACGACCTTGTACAGCGACCTCATCTCGCTTCGGCTGAACAAG
>CAVOCO010000209.1:0-3678 GCA_963694215.1 Phycisphaerae bacterium | reverse complement strand
GCCAAAATAATCTTGTCCAGGATCGCCTCTTGCCCACGAATATAGAAGTCGACATCCACGAATGAAATTGCACCAACTACTGGTGATGACAAATGGAGCACTTGCTGTATCGCAACGAGCGCTGGCAATGTTTTTAAGTATCCGGCAGTCACTCGAAACGCCCCGACTCCTGTCGTCTCTGACGATACCCCAGCTCGGCCCCGAAGGTGAAGTGATCCATCCACCTCACCAGTAGACGCCTGCTCCCCGGCCTTCTCTTCACCTCGAAACAATTGCGACAATCGCGCATTGGCAAGCAAAACATCAATGCCCCACTCGCCGTCTTCTCCAGCTGCAAATCCTCCAACAACACACCGCCCTCCACCAAGATCTCCGGCGAGATCCTCTATTGCAATCCGCCCTGGAGCTCGTTCAAGAGGGGCGCTCTTGATAACCCCACGCATGTCTTTCAGCATCGAGTCTCTTATGTGCGCAGAACCGCGAGCAATTTTCAACTCAATCGTTGGATGGCTTGCCGCCAACGAGATTCTCGACTCAATATCGGCCTCCACAGACTGCATCCTCATTCCAGCAGTCATTTCGGCGTCTCGCAACATTACTTGCGCTTCGATGAGTCCATCCCACAACTCATTCTGTTCAGTAATTTCAATTCGGAACGGATCGACGCGAGTCATACTTCCATCGGAGAGCTCTATCGCATCGATTACTTCTTGCCATCCATCGCCCGCCATCGCAACCAAGAGGTCATCCCCAAGACCGCCCACATAAGACCCCCCGACATCAATTTGCATCAGATCCGTATTAATTGTGCCGGACACATCAATTGCAGCTCCGCCAACATTTCCAACAAGCTGGTCCACTCGCAGATGCCCTGGAAGCAACCGAATCTGACTGCCGCCACGATCTTGGAACGCAAGACGATGCCCATTCCACGTTGCCTCAATTGTTTGCGGAGACATATCTATATGCCACAACCGATCGCCCGCGAGTGTTTCCCACCGCAAGCGAAGTGCTACTTCACCCGATGGGCCAAGATCTTTCCATACTTGTTCGCCCTCCACGCCGGCAAACACCATGAGAATGTCTTTCAGAGCCGCCGTAGACAGTTCGAGTTGATCCGCATCAATCAGCAGCGTTGCATCTTGCCCATTTGACGCCACACTTCCACGCACCTCAATTGGAAAAGCAAGTTGGTTTGGCGCTGACAACTGCAGCAGAACAGACTGGAATTCAACGCCATCATCTGCAATGTGCACTACTCCGTCTCGCAATACAATTCGCTGATCGCCATCGATCTCCATGGCAATGCTCTGCAACTTGATATCACGCGGAGCAAGTACCGCCCCACCGAGCCGCATGGACACATCAAATCTCCCCGACGGGCCCCAAGCATTCCACAGATCGCGTACGTCGCTATAGATGGATTCCGGAAAGTACTTCAGAAGCCAGCGCCCAATGTGTAATCCGGTCGCATTAATGTTCAGTTCACCCCCGTCTCGAGGTGTACCTTCAAGCATAGCCTCTGCGCCTGCAGACCGGACCGATAGCGGCGACAGCTCAATGCCAGCATTTGACACATTGACATTACCCTCAAGATCAAGCAGATCGGCGCCTGCTAGAGGGCCCACAAGATTCAATCCAACCAAGCTCTCTAGTTCGGGCGTTACCTGAAGTGAACCACGGTGGATTGTTGTCTTTACATTGTGGCGTATCTCATCTCCATCAATTTCGATACGACCACTTGCGTCAACAATTCCCTCAAGCCCGCCCTGTGACAACGCAATCGTATCGCCATCAGATACATGCAAGATAGCTTTGAGCAAGTTTGCATCGACCTGCTCATCCTTCACATCGAACTCTATCCAGCCCCCTGATGGCCCTTCACCAAGCGGCACCAAGATAGCGCCCCGGAGTTCTCCAACCCCGCCACCTTCAGCAGTCCTCATATAAATCGGCCCACCGTCTTGGCCCTCCATATGCATGTCTTCGGCCCAACGAAGTTGTCCTGCGCTAAAAAGTAATGTCAGCGGGAACTCACTCCATGTCATCTGAAGCTTCTCGAATGGGATAACACCTGTAATGGATAAGTTCTGAGCATCATCTTGTTCAATCAAGAGATCAAGATCAACAATCTGATGCGTCAGTTCTGAACCTGCAGCGCTGTTGATATTCTCGCCGCTAAAGACATCACGCAATGTGGCCTCGGCCCGAGGCGGCATTGCCTCTACCAGTATTCGGTCGAGCGGAACATCAACAGCCTGTACTCGAACAGCAAGATCTCGCCCATCCTTGGCATCAACTCGACCCGTGATTTGTACCGATGACGAGCCGCTCCCCTGCGCCGTCAGCGACACAACCTTCACGTCATCGTCAATGAGCTTGATAATCGCATCGAGATCATGCAGCGGGTACGGGAATTTGCCATAAGCACCGCGGCCATCACTGAGCATCAACCGGCCAGTCACCTCGACCTCATCCTGTCCAGATCTGCGGTCAAATGACATGTCCATATCAACATCGCACTGCTGCACGCGAAACAGCGCCAAGATACGAGCCGCGGCGGCGGGGACCACTGCGACATGGCCATTCTCAAATCGCACGCCATTTGCAGTTACGTCCAATGTAAATGGGATGTGTTGGAGTGCGCTCGCCATGTCCTCAACATTGTCAAGCGCCGCCACGCTATCCAATTCCGCTAAAAGCAGATCAACGCGGTACGGCACCTTGACCGATGCTCCCCAGCGCTCGCTTGAGGCGATATATCCTTCGAGCCCCGAAATTTCAAACTCATCACCACGAAACTCTACAAACCCGGACTCGACGAAGAGTCTTGGAGGAATTGGATCAGCGTTCTTGAGAATGCGGCCGTCAAGGAACATCTCCCAGAAATGATTGCCGATGCCAAGTACTTCAGGGTCGAGCCGGATGGAAATCTTGTCAAGCCACATCGAAGCAGAAATTGGTTGTCCGGCAGTCCTGGCAATGGCGATTGTTCCAACTTCACCTTTGAGGTCAAGCTGAGCCGCCGAATGACGGACCGCCCAAAACGGGATGAGTTGCTGCGATTCTAGGCCCAGTGAAATTCCGGTCGCGGTTGCCTCGAACTGATTAATCTCAGGGAAGTAGGTGCCCGCTAGAGCAGCTGTGCCGCCGCCAATTTCCTGCAGAGAAAAACCCAGCCCCCCCGGGTCATCCTGCAGCGGCCCGAGTGCGCCTACGAACTCTGCTCGACCTTTGATTGCAAGGCTATTGCCGAGCATTGCTCCGCTTTCGACTTTCAGCCGTTCAAGCCGGACCCGCGGAATTGCTCCACTACTTGCCGAACCACCACTACCACCTGGATGCGTAGCAGCCCGAGGCCGCTTGAGATCAAACAGGGTGAGATCCCATGAATCACGCTCGACGAGCCGGACCAACGCTTCGTGCACCACCACGTCATCAATCCGAAAATCGTCGATACCGCCCGACCACTTCACGGTCATGCGATCAATCGCAATTACTTCAGCTGCAGGGCCGCTCATCTCTGGCACTGATACAACGACACCGCCGAGGGACAAATCATAACCAGCTATCCAGGTCATCTCATCAATACGAACATCGCCACCTATCATCTCGGCGAGACGAGATTCGACGACGGACACGAACGTCACTGGTCGGAATAGCATCAGCGAGACGACG
>CAVOCO010000208.1:0-3691 GCA_963694215.1 Phycisphaerae bacterium | reverse complement strand
TTCCATGAGCGGATCGTCTTCGCGAATAGACTGCCCCGCCACGACATGCATGCGAATAATCTGTCCCTCGTGGACGCCCTCACCAAGGTCTGGAAGTTTGAATTCGTGCATTGTGGGTGCCATCGTACTTACGACCAATCCATTAGTTCATTCGCCGCAGCGATGATGTCATCTGGGTCGGGAAGGAAGTGTTGTTCAACCTGAAAGTAGGGGAATGGAAGGTCCGGTGCCGTCAGTCGTCTAATTGGAGCAAGCATGTACTGGAATGCGTCACACTCTGTAATGCGGGCAGCGATCTCGGCGCCAATGCCGCATGTTTGATGCCCCTCGTGCACGATGATGCACCGCCCCGTCTTTGCAACTGACTCAGTAAGGGTCTGGGTGTCCATCGGAGAGATCGTGAGCAGATCAATGAGTTCTGCGTGCACGTTGTGCTGTTCGGCAAGATCCTCAACCGCTTCGATGGCTGGCCTCATCATGGCGCCATACGAAATGACGGTAATGTCGTTGCCTTCTTGCACAATGTTGGCTCGTCCAAGTTCCATAGTTTCAGGTGTGTCTGGTACGTCTTCTCGGAAGGCGCGATAGATGGCCTTTGGCTCATAGAATATGACTGGATCAGGGTCTTGAATAGATGCGGCAAGAAGGGCTCTGGCATTGCGTGGGCCAGACGGAATCACAACTTTGAGTCCGGGCGTATGTGCCCAGTAGGCCTCGCGGGATTCGCTGTGATGTTCAACGGCGCGGATACCTCCGCCATACGGTGTGCGGAGCACCATTCGAATTGGGAAGCGACCTTGAGTCCGACCGCGAATACGCGCCATGTTCTGTTCGATTTGATCGAAGGCCTGCATGGTAAACCCAGAGAATTGGATTTCGGCAACCGGCTTCATGCCGTAGACCGCCATACCAACAGCTGTGCCGATGATGCCACACTCGACGAGTGGTGTGTCCATCACTCGGTCAGCACCGTGCCGTTCTTGCAGGCCACGGGTCACACGAAAAACGCCGCCGTTCACGCCAATGTCTTGTCCCATTAGGCAAACACTCGGGTCAGATTCGAGGGCTTCATCAAGCGCCAAGTTAAGTGCTTCAACCATGGTGAGATCAGCCATCACTCCACTCCCTTGCGATCGAGTCGACGGAGGTACTGCATGCGTTGTTCCTCAAGCTCTGGGCTAAGGGACGCGAAGATGTGGTCAAAGATCGCTCGCGGGTAGGCTTTTGCTTCGGCGCGAAAACGCTCTCGTGCCGCGAGAACTTCTTGCTCACACTCTTCACGAATACGGGTTGTGTCAGATTCCTGCAGCCGCCCCGACGCGATCAGCCAATTTTCAAATCGGCGAATTGGGCAACGAGCCTTCCATGGTTCCACGACCGTCTCGTCGCGGTAGACCGATGTGTCATCGGCAGTCGTATGAAGGCTCATGCGAAATGTGACTGCTTCGATCAATGTTGGTCCGCCACCTGCGCGGGCACGATCGCACGCTTCTTTGGAGACCGTCAACATAGCAAGGATGTCATTGCCATCAACTCGAATGGATGGGATGCCAAGCGCTATGCCACGCATTGCCAAGACAGGTTGGGCGGTTTGTTTGGTAAGCGGCGTCGAGATGGCCCAACCATTATTTTCGCAGACAAAGACGACTGGAGCATGGTCGACGGCGGCAAAGTTCATGGCTTCGGTGACTGCGCCTTGTGAGAATGCGCCGTCTCCGAAGTTGACCAAGACGCAGTGTGGATCCTTGGCGCGCCGCATAGCCATGCCGATGCCGGTGGCTGGCAAGACGTGGGATCCAATGACAATTGAGAATGGCAAGTCATTGACGCCCGCGGGCGGTGGGAAGCCATCTGCGTATCCAGCCCAGAGCATCATGAGTCGGTCCATTGACCAACCACGGCGAATCTGCGCGCCAAAGGCGCGATATGACGGCGAGAACCAGTCTTGGCCGCCAAGTGGCCACGCCTGACCAATCATGCACGCCTCTTGGCCGATGTTTGGCGCGAACGTTCCCATTTGGCCTTGGCGCTGCATGGCAAGCATCCGCGCGTCGAAGGCTCTGCTGAGCACCATCGCTCGATGTAAGTCAAGCAGCTCTTCGTTTTCGAGGTCGGGCATCAGTCCTTGGTCGACTTCGCCGTGCTCATTGAGTATTTGCACGCACTCAATGTGACCAGCGTCAATTGGGGCGCGGTCAAATCCATCTCGCTGGGGTGGCGGAGCAGCAGCATCATGGCTACCGGCGACATGTTGGCAATTTAGGTCAGTTTCGAGGTCGGACATAGAGCCGCATTGTAGCGAAGCCGTCGCAAAGTCCCAAGCATCGCCTTCAGTTCATGGGGCGAGCTTGAGCAGGGGGCTTGAAATGTGGATTGCCGGTGTGGCCCAGAGGCGAACTACAGGCAACTGCCCCATTTTTCGAGCAGTTCGAGCAGGTCCGCGATATCAGTTTCGCCGTCGCCAGTCAGATCTGAATCGCCGCCTCCGAGCCAGTCGTTGAGGAGGGTCGCGAGATCAACGGCATTGACCATAAAGTCAAAATCCAAATCGCCGGGGCAGCCAGGGGTTCTGCTGACATCCCATCGCCCCACAGCGCCGCTTGCCGTCCCATCAATATGGGCCCTAGGCGCGCCAACCCATGCCGTTTCCCCATCGAGCAGCACGCAGCTGCCATTTCTCGCGTCGCCTGTCCAGTCACCTTCGCCGAGCATGGCGACCAGTTGAAAATCGCCGCTGCTCACATCACGAAAGACTGCTGCAATGCCATCAGGGCCCGAACCGGTGTGCGGAGGGCTCCCAACGACTGCGCGGGTGGCGTTGATCGCGACCGCCGTGCCCCACCCTTCAATGTCGGTCCAACTGTCTGGGGCGAGGTCCATCACGTAGTTGAAGAGGCCTGCTGTTGACACGTCTTCCCACAGAGAGACATGCCCAGTTCCATCGGGAGCACCAATGAGGACGAAGTATTGCCACACATCAACCGCGCTGCCAAACTCGCCCGTCGCTGAAGTGGCTGAAGCGGCAACATCATGTGCAGCGTCCCATGTGCCAGAACCTGCGAGGAGTCGGCGAATGTAGACGTGACCGGCGTTGTTATTGGTTCCCGGTGCGCCGATGACAAGAAGATCGCCATCGAGTGCGACGGCTGCCCCAAAATCATCGCCTGCCTGAAGCCCAGCTGGCTGGATGGTTTGCTGCAGAGTCCAGGCGTCGGCGGCAACATCATGCTGGTACATCCACACGGCGCCCGCGTCAGTGTTGCGGCCCGGAAGGCCAACCGCGAGCCACAAATTTCCGGAGTCGTCAAGTCCGCTGGCAACAGAGGCTCCGAACTCGTCGTAGGTATCAAGTGTTTCCGGAGATATCATTTGCAGGAATGTTGAGAGTGCAAGCGGACCCAGTGGAACGTCGTAGATGAAGACAGCGCCCTGAGTCGTGCTGACACTAGCGTCGATCCGCCACCCCGGACTTCCAATAAACAGGCGATCGCCGGATGCGGCAAGTGCATCGCCGAAGTTGGCGTTATTACCAGCATTGGCGTGTTCAATCGTCTCGAACATTGTGCTTTCGTGGTAGAGCGGATCTTCGGGCGGCCCAATCCAAATTGGCCGTCCTATGGTGACTTTTCCACCGTTGGGTGCTGGTGAGTCAGACAATGGCGACCCAATGGCGAGGTAGCCGGGGCCACGG
>CAVOCO010000207.1:0-3697 GCA_963694215.1 Phycisphaerae bacterium | reverse complement strand
GTCCCAAGCGGTGGTCAAAGAGTGAAGCGCAGATCGGCATCGACCTACTTGCCATGCGCCGGGGCGAGGCAACACAAACCTATTGTGACGCAGCCACCCGGGGGGTCATGGCGGAGGCTGGCCTCGGAGCCATGACCAGTACGGTGCAGCACCCCTCGGAGGCTGAGACGCAGCGTGAAAGTGACATGCACTTAATTGTGCTGTGATCGTGCATATGCGTTGATTCTGAGGGATGATTTATCGCAGGGCAGACGCGAGGGCCAGTGGGAACGCGCCAAGCACACCAAACAGCATCGACATCGCGCCAAAGGTGAGAAACTCAGCCTGGGCGAAGCTGCCTGCTGGAGCGGCAACACAAACCGCAACGCCAGCGAGAAGACCTATGACGCCCACCAACAGGCTTCGAATCATGGCTCGCTCCACGGTAAATCCAGTTGGCCAGAGCAGTGCCAAAACGGAGCAGGCCACAAAGACGGCGGCAAGCCCAGCGGCCGGAAGGCCGGTTGTCATTGTGTCTGCTACCGCCGCAATGGCGATGGCCAAGTACCAGCCAATGCAGGCCGATCGGCGAAGCCGGCCGAAACGAGGCTTGACAGCCGGTGCTGCCTCGCTCTGCTGAGCGGTTGATGCACGAGCCGGATACAGGTCTGTCACTAAGGTGGCCATGCTCAGAAAATCGGGCGAGTGTAGAGGCCACTTTGGTCAACCTCTGGCTTTGGGCGAAGAATCTTGGCAATAGAGCCGCTCATGAGTGGTTGTGAGGCCATTGAGGGCTCCAGCCGGGCCCGGCGATGATGAAGACATATGGCTGAAAAGGCGCCATGTGACCAAGAATGATCCACAATTGGCGCGTTATTGAGCCGTAAATGTTGCGATTGATCGTTAATTGTTGCTATTTTAACCACTACGAGATCGATTGACCGCAAATATGCGCATCACGGTGGGGCAGGTCGGGGGTCACTTTATTACCGACCACTAACAGGGCTCTCTTGCCTTCTGTGTTTCTGGATGCCCCCATGAGAGGGCATACCTTCAAGCCCGACACTGGGGCCCTCGCAGCACAGCAAAACTAGATTTAGATCCTTCCTACAATGCAGATGCCCAAATCGTGGGGAGGTCAAACCCATGATGTGTTCTTTTGCATATAGAAGTAACCTTGGAGACCCAATGGCTTTACATTTTCCAAGACGTTTGGCGGGAGTGATGGTTGGCAGTGCATGTTTAAT
The DNA here is from genome assembly GCA_963694215.1 of Phycisphaerae bacterium. Taxonomy (GTDB): domain Bacteria; phylum Planctomycetota; class Phycisphaerae; order Phycisphaerales; family SM1A02; genus UBA12567. Next base: position 2,471 of record CAVOCO010000207.1, on the reverse strand, counting down.
GCTGTGGTGCACTCATGCGGCTGCTCAGACGGCCGACGGTGGCTGCGGTACCGTTGAAACAGACCAGAGCCGCCGGGACATGCTTGGCATGATGGAGTCGGGCCAGTGGGAAGAGGCGCGGTTCTGGCTTGGCGGCGAATCGGTCCGCGGTGTGGATGCGATGGTCGCCATGACCATGCACGTCATTCGATATGACAATGGGTCGGAAGGGTTGCCTCAGGACCAGGTTGATCAGTGCATTGTGGATCTCAACAGTGAGGTAGAACTCACCGGGCTGCTGTTCTTTCAGGAAGGCCCAACGATCTATCACGATGACTCCGATCTGGCCGAGTCGGTGTATGACGATTTCTGCACGATCGTCAATACAGGCGCGGTCGCCAATACGGTGAACTGCTACTTCATTCCGGTGTACGTAGGACTTTGCGGTGTGGCAAGTTTTCCGTCATCTGGCTGCCAGGGTGTCACCGTCGCCAATGGGTGCGCCGCGAGCGACTGGAACCACTCGACCTTCACACACGAGGTCGGACACTACTTCAATCTCAGGCACACGCACTCTACGTTGGGCGGCGACGAGTGCGTCGATGGCAGCAACTGTGCTTCAGCGGGTGATGGTTTTTGCGATACCCCAGCCGATCCCAAATTGACCGACGTGGTTGACTGGAACACGTGCGACTATCTGGGAACGGAACAAGATGCATGTGGCTCGGGCATGCCATACGACCCAGACACAACCAATATCATGAGTTACTCGACGAAACTCTGCCGGACGTACTTGTCCACCGAGCAGCAGTCAATGGTCGAGTGGACGGCCTTGAACAATGAACACCGCACCGATGAACTGCGCGATCCTGGGGCCTGCTGCATCGACCAGTCATGCAGCATCACCGCGGAATCCGCGTGCGCCGGCACTTGGCAGGGCGCGTTCACAGACTGCTTTGGCGACCCATGCGGCGAGCCAACCGGTGGATGCTGTGCCGTAGCGGACTGCTCTGTAAGCACCGAAGACAATTGCAGGGATGCCAACGGCACTTGGCTCGGCGACGGCACCAATTGTGATGGAGAGCCATGCGGCACGAGTGAGCCGTTTGGGGCCTGCTGCATCGATTTCACCTGCTCTATCACGGTCGAACTTCAGTGCAGCGGCGCGTGGCTTGGAAAAGACACGACGTGTGATGACGATCCGTGCGCCCCCGTCGGTGCCTGCTGCGTCGGCGATGTTTGTTCGATCACGAAATTGGATGATTGCGGAGGCACCTGGCAGGGAGCCGAAACCAACTGTGATCAAAATCCATGCATCGATGCCGATCCATCCGGCGCGTGCTGTTATGGATCCGATTGCTCGCTCACCACTGAATTGGGCTGCAGTGGCGATTGGCAGGGAGAAGGAACTGATTGCACGGTCAATCTATGTGAGGACTACCTGCTTGTCCCGGATGAGTTTCCAACGATTCAGGAAGCTATCGCATCTGCATCGGATGGTGATGTGATTCTCGTATCACCCGGCACCTATACCGCTACGGACTTAGACTTGGATTCAGAGGTTATCGACACCAGCGGGTTGAGTATTGAAATCCGCTCGACCGAAGGGCCGGAGTCCACAATTATTGACGGACAAAACCTCCGCCCCGTCGTAGTGTGTACCCAAAGCGAAACCGCCGACACCATCATCAATGGGTTCACCATCACCGGGGGCGCTTCGAGTTGGGGGGGCGGCATCTTCTGCAGAAGCAGTTCGCCCACTTTCACCAATTGCATCATCACCTACAACATGGCCGCTGAGCGAGGCGGCGGTGTATACCTCTACCGAGCAGACCCCACCTTCAATGAATGTACTTGGACGGCGAACGAATCCGACACTGGTGGCGGGCTCTACAGTTCGATCAGTAACCCCGTACTCAACGATTGCCTCTTTGAAGACAACGTCGCCCTCATTACCGGAGGTGCGATTCACGCTGCCGGCGATGGTGAACCTGTAATTTCAGAATCAATATTTTGCCACAACCTTCCGAATGACATCAGCGGCGATTGGACCGACGCCGTTGGCAACTCAATGCTCGATGAATGCGAAGGATGCTCTGGTGACATCGGTACCCTCGACGACGTCGTGGATCAATACGATCTCCAAACGCTTCTGGAACTATGGGGCACCGATGGTATGGCCGGTGACATTGATGGCGATGGTACGGTCGGAGTCAGCGATCTCCTCATAATGCTCGTCAACTGGGGTCAGTGTTGAGTTTCGATCTTTAGCCGCGCGTAGTCCAGGATGTCGCGTGAACGAATTACTATCGCGGCCGCGGACAGGCCAATTCGGCGGTCAGACCTGCTCGGTTGCCTGTCAACTGCGCGTGCTTCAATAGATACTGCACAGTAGTCGTCATGACCGTGGCGTGCGACCATGTCAGCGGACTCACGCTCAGCGGCGCGCCGGAGTATGGGTCGAACTGCTCAGCAAGCACGCCTGACTCCAA
>CAVOCO010000206.1:0-3738 GCA_963694215.1 Phycisphaerae bacterium | reverse complement strand
ACGTGAACCCTTCTTGGTGCACTTTGGAGTGCTGCCGCAGATAGGCTTCTACGTAGGCCCTATACATGCCGATATTGGTCAACTGCCTGCCATTGATCGTCTCTGTGGTGTCGACTGTGTGCTCCGTATTCCACGTGTCGATCGCTGCAATTTTTTTGTCGATATACGTATCCAGCACGGTGAATTTTCGAAACCGCACCAGATCGTCACGGTCGACATATCGGATTGTGCTCAGATCGATGTTGATCGATCGCTTGATGCGTCGTCCGCCCGAGTCAGTCATGGCCTCCCAGTTGATGAAGGGCTTAGTGATCATATCGTAGGCTGGCACCAGTGACATGGTGCGGTCAAATCCCATGACTCGAATTGTGGTCATCGTGATTTCTTCGACCGTGCCATCAATGCCGTTACTGTCCATTTGAATCCAGTCGCCCACCTTGACCATGTTGTTCGCGGTAACTTGAATACCTGCGACGAGGCCAAGAATGGGATCCTTGAATATCAACATCAGCACCGCAGCGACAGCCCCGAGGCTGGATAAGAGAATGAGTGGCGACTCCGAAATCAAGACGCTCAACGCCAGCATGAATGCAAAGAACGTCAGGATAATCTTGGAGGCTTGCGAAATACCAGTGATCGGAATGCGGTCATTCATGCCCCGCATGTTGGCGATAACTTCGCCCACTTCAAGCAGTCCAAACATCATGAGCAAGGTCACATAGATGATGTAGATCTCGAGAAGTGGAAGCAGCCACCAGTTCACCCCGTACTGGGAAAATGCGGGCATGGCAATGGCCAGAAGGGCCACTGGGACAAGTTGCGAGAGCCTACCGGCGACTTTGTGGGTTACAAGGGCGTTGGACCACGCAGACTTTCGCCGCTTCAGCCAGCGGTCTACAACGGTGTGAATAAAGAGCTTGCCAATAAGATTCGCCACAACACACGTGGCCAGAATGATGCAAATGCCGATTGCCGCAGCAACGATTTCTGCCAGTGAATCGCTGACTCCCCAACCTTCAACCATCGCCTGGAGCCACTCAACTGCGCGTTCTACATGAGTGCTCGCGTAGTTGTCTGTGATGAGTGGTTGTGTTGGGGGTTCCGGTGAAGTCGCCTTTGTCATGTGTGGAGCCTAGCGACTTGATGGAGCACACACCGAGCGGGTCAACCCGGAGATGAGGGCAGCAGGGGCAGTCCGCCGCCACAGAGCCCAAATCCACCTTGTGATCTATTCATCAATGGCAGCCTGATGGCTCAGGTAGAAAATCGGGCTGACTCGTGGAGCGGGTGGAATCCAACTCGTATTTTCCCCCAGCAGCGTTGCACTCGTCGACTCCGACATCACAGGTCCTTCGCGGCAAAGCCGCACACCCTTTCAATCCATATCGCCCAGCGTTCGCCAGACCAAAAGGCCAACGGCCAGCATGCCCACGGTCACGATAATGGCGATCATGAAGCGGGCCTTGGATGCACGATTGGTGGTGTCGTTGGCAGTTGATTGAGCAGCGTGCTCACGGCGGTCTCAAGCTGCGCGTCGCGCCCGGCGACTTCATCGCCAGGTAGACGCTCCACGCGCACATCAGGAATCGCGCCACGACTTTCCATGTCGGTGCCGTCAGGCAGGTACCACCCGCGGAACGGCTGCCGTACTCGCGTGCCATCGATCAGGTTAAAGGCGCCGGTTGAAATGACGCCGCCGAATGTCTCTTCGCCAACGAGTTGTCCGCGGCCAATAGTCTTGATGGCATGACTAAAGATCTCGGCATTACTGAACGAGTTCTCATTGCATAGCACGACAATCGGCCGGCTGTACCCGTAGATGAGCCGTCGATCTCGCGGGTACGAGTCGGGTCGAACCTCGGACACATCTGCGCCGCGCGGAACAGTGAATGCGTGCGCGGGCGCGGTGAGGCTACTCAGCAGAATGTCGGTTGTGAAACCGCCGCCATTGTCTCGCACATCAATGATCAGTCCGTCCTTGCCATGAGCTGCGGCGTAGAGATCTTGCTCGAATTCATGCACGCTCGGCATGTTCATGCCCTTAATATGAAGGTATCCAAGACGTCCGTCACTCAGCGAGGCAACGCTGTCGCGTCGTGCGGCAAGGTCTGCGGCGCGAGCAAGTGATTGCCGCGAGCCGTAGGACATCGGCTCAATCAGAATGACCGCGTGTTCGCCATTACGCTCAATGTCCACCAGAATTTCGCGGCCTGACGTCAAACCCATGGCTGTTTGCAGATCTCGTACTCCGCCGCCGTCCCGCGCGAGTGGGCCACCATCTACGGCGACGATCACATCGCCGACCTCAAGCCCGCCCTCCGTCTTGTCCGCTGGGCTATCTGCCAGTACTCCGGTGACCGTGTAGCCATTGTCGGTTGGCGTGGTGTCAACACCGAGATATCCCATGCCGCTGCGGGGACCGCTGTGATTGAATCCACCATAAATGCCAGTGTGCGACCCATTCACTTCGCCAAACAGGTGGTCGACAACTCGGTTAAAGGCCTGCGTTGTGCGGGTCTGCGATGCGAGGTCGGCGTACCGGGCTGAAACAGCATCCCAGTCAAGTCCCTTAATGGTGGGGTGGTAAAACGTGGCGCCAAAGATCCGGGCCGCTTCCTCAAACTTTTGTCGTTGCTCGGAGGCAACATCGATTTCGGCATCGGCGTCAATGGGCCATGCCTCAGCCTTGCCGCCGCCTGTTGAAACATGCTTGGCAGAACCTGCTGCGACGAACGTAACTTTCTTGCCGCTCAGATCTCCAATGACATTCGATACGGTTCCCGAGGTGAGCTTCTTCTGCTCCTTGCCACGGTGGTCGATCTTCCAGAGGCCTTCCTCGCCGTCGATTGTGCCGCTAAAGACAATGGTGTCGCCGCCTGGCGTGAGGTAGAGATCGTCTTCTCCGCCCTCATGCTTCGTGAGCCGGCGAGCTCGCCTCCATGCTGTATCAAGGTCGGTGAACTCAAGTATGCGTGGCTTTTCAGCATCGGCTTCAGCATCGGCTTCAGCATCGGCTTCAGCATCGACTTCCACACTTTCTTCTGCATCAGTTTCCGCATCGGATTCAGAATTGTCCTGCTCATCCTCACTGACTCCTGCATCGTCCTGCGCGGGGAGGTCAATTATTTTTTTCTTTCCGGCTGCCTTGGCAGCTTCCTTGAAGTACGCGTCCAAGGCGTACTCGCTCATGTCATCAAGGGCTGGATCGAGCACCATCGCCCACACGTCGTAGTCCCAGTTGTCGCCCATTCGGTTGCGATCGCTCAGGAATACCATCACCTTGCCATCGTCGCTCAGTTGTGGGGCTCGATCGATGTCAGGGTGGCGGGTGAGATTGGTCGCGGCATCCGGCGACTGCGTGTCCATTAGCCAAATGTCGTTGTTGAAGTCAAGGTCACTCACGGAGTACACGATGTGCCGCGAGTCGCTTGCCCACTGAACTTCGGCAGCATCCCAGCTCTTGAGTAGAAGCGTGTCGTCGCCAGAGGCAAGATTTCGTAGCACGAGGTCACCGTTGCCGCGCTGATAGAGCAGTGCTGTGCCATCAGGAGAGGGCATCGGCCGTGAGGCGGCTGGGCCAGCGATCAGTGGATGCACATCAAATCGAAGCGCATCGGCCCATCGCTCGCCGCTTGTGTTGGGTTCGGGTTTCTTCTTGGTGTCGGTCGCTTCGTCTTCTGACTCTTTGGTGTCCTTTGCTTGGTCATCTGACTCTTCATCGTTTTCATCGCTGGTCTC
>CAVOCO010000205.1:0-3765 GCA_963694215.1 Phycisphaerae bacterium | reverse complement strand
GAATAATGTCGACGTGCTCAAGATTGCGAGCCGAAAGTGCTGCGTTTCGGTTGTCTGGGCTGAGCGCAACGAGACATGTACGATTGATGCCGCACGATGCGAGCACGACTTTCATCTCAGCCGTTTGTGGCTTGTCGAAGTCAAGCACATCAACGCACTTCACTTCACCATCCACGAGCTTGGCGAGCATCGCATTGCGATTGGCCAGTCGCCGCATGGCTGTTGGCATTCGCTTGCGGAATATCTCAGTCTTCTCAGTCTTGGCGAATGCAACACCGCCACCCTTGCGAATAACCGTGCGGGCGTTGCCAACACGAGCGTTGCCGGTTCCCTTTTGGCGATACAACTTGCGGGTTGAGCCTTGGACCATGCCGCGACTCTTTGTCCGAGCAGAGCCCTGGCGACGGTTCGCGTGAAACATGACGTAGGCCTGCTTGAGCAGGTCTGGGCGGACCTCGTTACCGAGGACTGCTTCGTCTATGGCAAGGGTGTCAACCTGCTTGCCCGATTTGTCTAGTATTGGTAGATCAATCATGAGTAATTACACCTGTGGTCCGAAGACCTTTTTCGCCTGAATCTCCTCCGCATACTTCGGATCACCCTTTCAGGTGGCCCCACCCGTGGTTCCCATTGCAGGCCTTCGGGGGTGGGAGGTAGAAACGCGACTCGGCGTTTGTGTTGGGTTGTCCGACATTCAATCCACAAAGGATCTAAGCCGGTTGTAACGAGCATCAGCCCGCTTTGGCAACCCTCGCTTTTTGCTTATTAAGTCGAACTGCGACACGAACCATGACTGGTGCGCCGATTGGTCCAGGCACAGTGCCTTTGACCACGAGAAGATTCTTATCAGTATCGATTGAGATGAGCTTCATTGAGCGGTTTGTCACATTGACATCGCCCATGTGACCAGCCATTCGCTTGCCCTTCTTGATCTTCGGACCAGTACCAAGGTTGGTGGCGTGGCCATTGATCGAACCGGGCGAACGGTGACGACGCTTGACGCCGTGCGATGCTTCAAGGCCACGGAAGTGGTGACGTTTCATGCCACCCTGGAAGCCCTTGCCCTTACTGCGGCTGAGCACATCAACAAATATGACACCTTCGAAGGTGCTCACGTTGATGCTGTCGCCGAGCTCTACATCAGCTTCGCCACGAATCTCTCGATGGGTTCGTAGTGGAGCGCTTCCAGCCTTGTGGTCGTGGCCAATGACGGGCATCGTGCTGCGGCGAGCTTGGATGCTGCCATAGCCAATCTGCACAGCCTCGTAGCCGTCTGTCTTTTCGGTCTTGACCTGCGTAACAACACAGGGCCCAGCTTGAATCACGGTCACAGGCACATTCGTGCCGTCTTCCATGAACCAACGGGTCATACCGAGCTTTGTTCCAAGTAGTGCTTGAGTCATCTTTGTATCCGTCCTACTCAGGCCTTGATCTTTACAAACACGCCAGCAGGAACGACGAGCCGATTAAGTGCGTCGACGGTGCTTGGAGTTGGATCAGAAATATCAATAATTCGCTTGTGCGTTCGGATTTCGAACTGCTCACGCGACTTCTTGTTTACAAATGTTGAACGGTTAACCGTGTAGATTTCGCGTCGTGTTGGCAGTGGTACAGGACCACTCACATGTGCACCTGTACGCTTCGCGTGATCAACAATCTCACGCGCCGAAGCATCGAGCGCTTGATGGTCATAGGCTTCCATTCGGATGCGAATCTTCATAGTCAACACTCAGGCGTCCCGCTGCGATAGCGAGCCCGCCATTCCTCTCAAGGGTTCAATACAAAAAACCGAGCCCACAAACCAAGGGCGAAACGGTGATGATAGGGTCCACCGATCTACTGTCAAGGGGTTGAAGATGCCCCTTTGCTCGGATTCCTATCTTCTCCTGAGGTTCCTGCCATGCTCATCGTTGCATTGATTCCCGCCATCCTGCTTACCGGACCATTAGCTGATCGCCTGATCAGCGATGAACTTGGCATCTCCATCGACCTACCGCCACGATCCACCATCGTGCAGCGGCCAGGCGACGCTGGAGCGCACTTCATGATTCGCGATGGCGCGAAAAACCCTACATGGAGCCTTAAAATTGATTCCCCAGAGATTCCCGGCAGCGATCCAAAGTTATGCCTGCAGGCCCTCTTGGATTCAAGAAAAAGCACGTACCCGGTTGATCCAGAAACATTCACACTGCTCGAGTCATCTGAAGGCCGCGCCATGGCCTCTGTTTGGACAACTGCAACAGCTCAAAATGGGCAACCAGTCAGCCTTGGCTGGCTTGTCGCTCCACAATCGCTCAATCGATGCCTCGTGCTCAGCGTGGTCATGAACGCCAAAGCCGACGATCGGGATCGGTTTGAGCAGATTTACCGATCCCTCAAACTGACCGATCGAGCCGCAGATGCCGCCAACCTCATGACGCAATTTAAAGCAGGAGATGATGTACTTAAGTCACTTACTGAGAGTCACTTGCATGATTTTGTGGGTTCCAGCATGGTGCTTCGTGTGTACGACCCGACAGTCGAGCCACCACGAGAAATCGCCTACGGCACGCTTGAGGCAACCATAAACCCACGCTCAGCCATTCGAAGTCGCTCCGGCCGGATCAATGAAGGAGACGATGAATCCGGGCTGCTGGTAACGAGTCACCTCCGATTTGCCGAGAACGCGGCCGAGGACGTGTATCTCGACCGGGTGCAGCGATGCTGGGTAAGTTGGGATCTCGAGCGAGAAGCCTGGACTGATTCGGTCACCCGGCGGGCCGGCGATGACCGCACAGGGCAGTTGGAAGTTGTCATAAAGACGCCACCAACACTGGGAGTTCCCAGAGGTCAACTACTTGTCATTAGGGAAGATGAGACGCATGGCACACGCGATACATGGACGATGGTGCCCGAGCAGCCGTGGCTACCTAGGGCCCTTCGGTGGCTCGTCTGGGAGCGTTCACCTGAGACCCGGCCAGAACGTGTCGCATGGCATGTATGGGACGAGACCACCACGACCCCTCGGTTAACCATTCGCCGAGATGCCTGGGACCCCGAACTTGGCAAACGGCAATGCTGGAGCTGGTCCGGAGTCAATGGGCTACCCACCGCCTTGAGCTTCGATGCTGCTGGACGATGGTCGCGAGCGACCCAGCCAGGCGGAACGGTCATTGAGGTATCTGACAGTGACCGTGTCACGAGCCTCTGGAAGGCTGCTGGGCTCAAAATGCGTTAGCAAGCGACTCCAGCGTGGGACGTGGATACAACGGGCACGCCCAATCGCGCCGGGCCAGCAACGCGCGGGCTTCCCGCGCCGCCTTCAGATTACCCGCAGCCTCAGCAAGCCGAGACGCGTCTTGCGACTGCTCCCGGTCATGATGCAGCATGGCAAAAGCCTGTGCCCGAGCGGTTGTGCCATCGGCTGCCTTGATTCGAGCGAGCGTGGCCGCTTTTGCGGGGGACAAAGCGAGTTCGCCTGCCCCGAGGGGATCATGCTGGAGACGCCGAAGTTTCAGTACGCGACGTTCAGTTTCAGCGTCAAGCTCTTCCGGCGCGTACCCGGGCAACCATGCCGTCGCTGTAGCAAGACTCTTGGGACATGGTGTCCACCCGAGCCATCCCGATATCCATTGCTCCATGATCTCGTCGTATGCCCAACCACCAAGACCATGCACAAAATGATCTGCAAGACCAACCCGCAGAAGCGCAGTCGTGGCCAGAGCCTTAGGGAGAAGCTGCGATGCGCTCGCTTCAAGGTCGGAGACGGTAGCGGTCCGAAGTGAT
>CAVOCO010000204.1:0-3774 GCA_963694215.1 Phycisphaerae bacterium | reverse complement strand
TCCGGCGCCTGCACGGTCACGATGGCATCCCCAAAGAGCCCCGTCCCCATGATGCGTTCTTTGGTCGCTTCTATTTCCCGCGCATCAAAACGACGACCGGGCAGAAATCCGACTTCGGTGCGAATAATCTTGTCCTTAGTCAGCGAGTTCCCCGTAATTCGAACCTGCCCGACATTGGCCACTTGCCCCTCAGAAATCTCGACGACCAAGGTGAGTGTTGTCGTTAATTCACGCCGAATAGGCACAATGGCTGCACGCGTATCGAGATACCCCATCACGCCATACGCGGCCACAATTGATTTTCGAGACTTATCAACGAGGGTCTGCTGAAAGACATCGCCAATCTTGATGTTCATGATGGCAGCCAACTGCTCGACCGACAACACCTCGAGTGGCACACCACCCTGCCCAGATGCAATCAACCGATCTACTGTGTAGCGAGATCCTTCTTCAATCAAGAAGATCACCTTGGCTTCACGCTGATTGGGACTGACTTCAACCTGCTTGTCAACTCGGATGTCGATATAGCCTCGGTCGTAATAGAATTTCTGTAACGACGCCACATCTGACGCCAGTTGTTCTTGATCTACTTCGCCGCGGCGAAAGAATGGAAACCATGTCGTGGTTTCAATCTCTGACGAAAGCTTGCGTGCCGGGATTTGAGTCGGACCAACAAACTCAATCGCACGGATTCTCACCCGCGGACCTTCAACAACTTCGAAGATGAGAATGTCATTCTCTTCAAGCTGCGGAGCATCCATTGTGACCTCGGCGAGGTAGTACCCCTTCGTGCGGTACAACTCGGCCATCTCGCGGATGCCGCGTTGAATCAGGAAGTCATCACGCGCCGACCCACGATTCAGCCCGGTGGGCCCGAGCAGGGCTTGATCGCTCAGTTGACGGTTGCCAACTACAGACACCGCTGCGAGCAATCGTTCCTCTCGAAATTCGTAGGTCAGGTCAACCGTGCCATCTGAGCGAAGCTCAGCAACAATGTCAATGCTTGAAAAATCACCAAGTCGGGTCAACCGCGAAATATCACCTTGCGCAGTCTGTGGGTCATAGGCCTGACCAACCCGAGATCGAATATTGTTAAGGACTTTTTGCTCAGATACACGGACGAGCCCCTGCGTATAAATAGCACCGATTGGCCGGTCAAGCAGTGAATCTGAGTCCGGATCGACGCCCATGGCTGGAGTCGCGGCGAACGCCAGCAGGAGCAGTCCGATCAAGATGGAGCAAATACGGCCCATTTGGGAGCATGAGGATACCCACCGGCCGACTTCGGTGCCGCCTTTCTTAATCTCCTATTGTCCCGCCCCGAACGCTACCCTTCACGTCCACGGCCGGACCAAGGAGCGACACCGGATGGGTATGACACTGACAACACTTGCGAGCCATCTTGGCGCCCAACTTCACGGCGACGGAGATGTCGTCATTGAGCAGTGTGCTGGACTGCTCCTCGCCAAACCGGGCGAGCTGTCCTTTCTCGCCAACGCCAAGTATTGCAACCAATTAGAGGCCACCAAGGCGAGCGCTGTCCTCACGACACCAGGCGTTGAGTGCCCCTGCGGCGTACATCAACTGACCTGTGACGACCCCTACTTCGCGTTTCGCAACGCCATCATTGCCTTGCAAGGCTTCAAACAACACCCCGTTCCGATGGACGCTGATGACCGCGGCATCAGCGCAAAGGCCATGGTGCACCCTTCGGCCGCTATTGGAGAAGGCACGCAAATACACCCATTTGCGGTTGTTGAGGCAGGCAGCACAGTGGGAAAGGGATGCCATCTCTACCCAGGAAGTTGGATCGGCCCAGAAGCCACAGTCGGCGATGACTGCATCCTGTACCCCAACAGCGTGGTCCACGATCGATGCCAGTTGGGCAATCGAGTCACCCTGCACGCTGGTACTGTCATTGGAAATGACGGATTTGGGTATGCCACGCACAAGGGCACCCACCACAAAATTCCGCAGCACGGCATTGTCGTACTGGAAGACGATGTTGAGATTGGCGGGAACTGCGCCATCGAACGAGCGACCATGGGCGAAACTCGCCTTGGCAAGGGGACCAAGTTCGCAGACCTCATCTCAATTGGACATGGCACCTCGCTTGGGCCGCATTGCCTCATTGTGTCGCTTGTTGGCGTTGCTGGATCGGTCAAGATTGGTCACCATGTGGTGCTTGGCGGCCAAACTGGCGTCGCAGGGCATATCGAGATTGGGGATGGCGTGCAGGCCATCGCTCAAACCGGCATTGCTGCCAGTATTGAGCCTGGTTCGATCATTGGCGGAGCCCCAGCTGTCCCGCTCGATACTGCAAAACGGAACTTGCTCGCCGGGACCCGCCTCGCTGATCTCTTCAAACGCGTCAAGCGGCTTGAACGTCGGGCTAAGAAGGACTGAGGGCCGTTTGGGTACGATGCCGTAATGAGCACCGACACAACCCTTCGACACACCCCCTTCCATTCCTTCCACGCCGAGCACGGCGCCAAGCTCGTGGACTACACGGGCTGGGACATGCCACTGCATTACGGATCCATTCTCGATGAACATCGACAGGTACGCGCCAGCGGCGGCATGTTCGATGTCTCGCACATGGGTCGGCTGCGGTTCTCAGGACGAGATGCCCGTCGCTTTCTCGATTACGTTTGCACGCGCAAGATCAACGGCATAAAGCAAGGTCAGATCCGGTATTCACTGATCTGTAACGAACATGGCGGATGCAAAGATGACGTCCTGGTCTATGGCGTCGGCGAGTCGGAATTCCTCATGGTCTGTAACGCGGCCAACCGCGAGAAACTGCTGGGGCACTTTGAAGCGGTCAAGGGCGACATGGTGTTCAAGCTCAAAGATGAAACAGACTCGACAGCAATGGTGGCCATCCAAGGGCCCAAAGTGATGGAGCTCATCGGTCAGTTTTCCAAAGAGATCCCGGGCCTCAAACGCTATCGATTCACAAACAAGTCCATCCTGATTGCAAAGTTCCTCGTCTCCAGAACTGGGTACACCGGCGAAGACGGAGTGGAAGTCATTCTTCCTAAAATGATCGCGAATCAAATGATCAAGATGCTGCTCGGCAAGATGGACGCCGCCGACACGGCCGTGAAGCCCTGCGGACTTGGTGCGCGTGACTCACTTCGACTCGAAGCTGGCATGGCCCTCTATGGACACGAAATTACTGAAGACATCGACCCACTCACGGCCTGCCTCGACTTCGCCATCAAACTTGACAAGGGTGAAGATGACGACGACACCGGCCGATTCATCGGCCAAGACGCTCTGCAAGCCATCGCGGCAAGCGGCGGGGCACCTCAGAAACTTACTGGGCTCATCCTCGACGGACGCCGGGTCGCTCGGCAGGGCATGCCCGTTCTACACAACGGCGCACAAGTCGGCACTATCACCAGCGGCTGCTGGAGCCCAACGCTAGAGAAATCTATTGCAATGGCAATTGTCGACATTGCCGCCCGCGAACCAGGCACAACTCTAGAAGTCAACCTCGGCCGCGCCGTCACCCCGGCCAACATCACTCTGCTCCCCTTCTACAAGTCATAGGCGGCGGCTTTGTGTTGACCAACGGTTCAATGTCGAACAACTGCCAATCTCCGCCTCTCGGCGTGACCTCATTACCAGCAGCTACAAAGCAGCAAGCCCCCGACGAATGACTCTGCCGCGGCGAAGCCGCGGCCTACGCAACCTTCCGGTGGCGATTCTTTAGCTTGTGTTGGATTCGGCGAAGCGTGTCCATTTCAATTTGGCGAACACGCTCGC
>CAVOCO010000203.1:0-3782 GCA_963694215.1 Phycisphaerae bacterium | reverse complement strand
TCATGAAGAGCAGGAAGACGATGAGCAGCGGAATGACCGTCCATGCGAGCTCAATTGGATTTGAGCCGTAGACCTGAGCAGGCTCGAGGTCGTCCCCCTCTTTGCGGCGACACCGAATGGCGGCATAGCCAATGAGCGAGAATACGACGATTGCAATCGCTCCACAGATGACGAAGAGCAACCACGTAATTTCAAGGATGGTCTCAGCAGGGGCCCCGGCGGGGTTGAAGATGGAGGGCTGAATCGTGCCCGTAGGCTCGCATACCGGAGCGGCGGTGGCCAGCAGCGACAAACCTGCAGACCAGATGATGCTCCCGAGTTCAACCATCGTTTTTCACTCCCTCTCCACATAGGCTACCTAGGCTTATGTGTTGAGCAGACTAACAGTAAATTGCAAGCCGGATACCTTGGAACAGATTATGTCTGAGGATCGACAATTCGAATCGGTAGCCGCGCTCGCCGACAAATTGAAGGCGGTCGTGCCAACCTGCATGATTGCAGATCGGCGGCGGTTGCTACGGCGTCTGCGGAGACTTCGCGGCCGGCCCGAATCCATCGCTCGGACAGGTCTCGCCAAGGTATCTGTGCAGATCGAGGAGTCCGTTGCAGAAGTCAGGGCTCGGCGAAAGCGTGTTCCAAAAGTTGGTAATCCGACAAGTCTGCCCATCGAATCAGCCCGGAACGAGATTATCCAGGCACTTCAGAAGTCGCCCTGCATTGTGGTGTGCGGCGAAACAGGGTCGGGCAAGACCACGCAGTTGCCCCAGTTCTGCCTCGCTGCTGGCTACGGGCAATTCGGCACGATCGCGCATACGCAGCCTCGACGTATCGCCGCGCGGTCGGTTGCCGCTCGCATTGCTGCAGAGCTGAATTCCAAACCGGGCGAGATTATCGGTCATCGCGTCAGATTCGATCACACCAGTTCGGCCAGCACGCTCGTCCAGGTCATGACCGACGGCATCTTGCTCGCCGAACTTCGAACCGACCCAAAACTCGAGCGATATGACACGATCATTATTGATGAAGCCCATGAACGCAGCATCAATATTGACTTTCTGATTGGCTGGCTCCGGCGCCTCATGCTCAAGCGGCCTGAACTTCGAGTCATTATTACCTCGGCGACCATCGACGCATCGCGGTTCTCGGCGCACTTTGGTGGAGCGCCAATCATTACGGTTCCCGGCCGAATGCATCCTGTTGAGATTGTGCATGCTCAGTGCGATCACGATCTGAATGACATTGACGTCTTGACCAAGTCGGTTGTCGATGCGGTTCGGCAGGGAGAGACGCTCGCCCAGCAGCCTGGCGACACGCTGGTTTTCTTGCCAGGCGAGCGTGAAATCCGCGCTTGCATACGGCGACTCGAAGGGGAGTTCCCACAACAGACCGTGCTTCCACTCTACGCAAGGTTATCACTGGCGGCGCAGGAGAAAGTGCTTCGCCCTGCATCGGGTCAACGCATCATCTGCGCCACCAACGTGGCGGAAACATCATTGACTGTTCCATCGGTGCGTGTTGTCGTAGACGTAGGGCTTGCTCGGGTTGGTCGCTGGTCCGCCAAGCGTCACGTGCAGCGGCTTCCTATTGAACCCGTTTCGCAGGCGTCGACCGTGCAGCGAGCCGGCCGAGCCGGCCGTGTTGCACCGGGCGTCTGCATTCGCCTCTATACACAGGAAGATCACGACGAGCGGCCTACTGAACTCGAACCCGAGATTCGCCGCAGTGACCTTGCCGGCGTGCTGCTTCAGATGGCCTCGCTCGATCTTGGTGACCCCGGTACGTTTCCATTTCTTGACCCGCCGCGGATCACATCAGTTCGAGAGGCCGACCGGCTTCTGCACGATCTGGGAGCGATGAGCGATGGTCGGCTGACCACGATTGGCCGGGCCATGGCCAAGCTTCCAGTTGAGCCACGCGTTGCGAGAATGTTGCTCGCTGCGCGTGAGACCGGGTGCCTAGAGGCAGTCACAATTATTGCTGCAGGCATGGCGATTCCCGATCCAAGGCTTCGTCCACCAGGTGAGGAAGGCGAGGCCGACGCGGCCCATCGCAGTCTGCGCGGAAATGAAGAATCGGACTTTCTGGCGCTGCTCAGTCTGTGGCAGCACTATGTGACGCATCTTCGAGAGTCGGGTTCGTCTGCGACAAGGCGGTGGTGTATTGCGAATCACCTCTCGTGGGTGCGGATGCTGGAGTGGCGAGATATTCATGGTCAGTTAAGACGGGCCCTGCGGGAGCCGGGTCTGCTGCGGCATGCAGAGCAAACGCCGCAGGCAAGCTCAATTCATCGTGCATTGCTGCATGGCTTGATCGCTCAGATTGGTCGGCGTAATGAAGACGGTGAGTATGAAGGCATCAGTGCGCGGCGGTTTCGTATCCATCCCTCAAGTCCACTTGTGAGGGCGAAGCCGTCTTGGATTATGGCTGGGGAACTTGTTGAGACGACGCGCCTCTGGGCGAGGGTCTGCGCTCCAATCCACCCATCGTGGATTGCGAGCGTGGCATCCCACATCATCGAGCGTGATCACACGAAACCGCGGTGGGATCCACAGCGAGGCTATGCAGTGGCGAGCGAACAGGTTTCGCTGCGTGGGCTCGTGATCTCGAAGGGCCGTCAGGTCAATCTTGAACCGATTGATCCATTGCTTGCTCGAAGCGTGTTCATCGAGCACGTATTCGTTGAGGGTTCAGAGGACTTCGGCGTGGAAAGTCTTCGCAGCAGCCGCGCGGCGCGGCGGTGGGTCTTGGACGCCGAAGATCGGTTGAGAATGCGGACGCTGCTACTTCCGCCACACCAGCGTGCTGAATTGTGGGAAGCGAGGCTGCCCGATTCAGTCATTGGGTTGCAGTCACTCAAGGCGTGGATTTCCCAGGCTGATAGCGAAGATCACAAGACACTTCGAATTCGATCTCATGAATTTCTGCGTGACCCGGTTGAGCATGTGTTTGACGAGGCAGACTTCCCAGACACGATCGATGTGGGGTGCGGCCCACTTGACGTGTTCTACTCGTACGCCGACGGCGAAGAAGACGATGGGCTGACAATATCCGTGCCGCTTCCATACATCGAGGACGTCGACTCAGCGCAAGCCGCATGGCTGGTTCCAGGCATGGTGCGAGCCAAGGTCGAATCGCTTCTTCGTGGTCTCCCCAAAGAACTTCGGCGGTGTCTGCAGCCGCTTCCAGCGTCGATTGACGCGTGTGTAGAGTCGATGAGCGGAGGATCTGGCGACTTCCTCCGCGCCTTATCTGCCGCAGCTACCCGGACGGCCGGCACGCCCATTACGCTCGAGCACCTGGCTTGCATAGATCTTCCAGTGGCAGTCTTGCCGCGGTGGCAAGTGATGGACGGTGTTCGCGTTTTGGCCTGTGGCCGAGACCTTGTGGCGGTGCGGCAAGATGTATCGCCGCAGTTTGATGAGTGCATGCGGGCGGCGATCTCGGGGCATGCACTGGGCTCTACTGGACATCGCGGCTGGGACATGGGTGAGGTGCCGCTGGCTGATGTGGTGCATGTCTCAGGCGTTGAGGTGCAAGCTGACGTGGGACTGGTTGATTGTGGTACGCACGTTGATGTTCAAATCTCACCCCGCCGCGCTGACGCCAAGACGATTCATGGCCGCGGTGTGCGGCGTCTTGCAATTTTGACGATGCAGGGTGAAATCGATGCAGCCCTCTCAGCACACATGGATATCGAAACGGTGGGGCTGCATGCAGCCCTACGCGGGGGATCGTCGCGGGTACGTGCAGACGGCCGGGTGCTGGTCTTGGATGGTGCTGAC
>CAVOCO010000202.1:0-3790 GCA_963694215.1 Phycisphaerae bacterium | reverse complement strand
CAAGCGATTCACAGCCGGTACTTGAGAGTATGTGCCGCGTTGCAAAGGTCGAAGCCACACCTAACGTCCGCCCCGCCGCCGCCCTCGCATTTGCCTTTGACGGCGAAGAAGTGCTGCTTGATCTTGCTGGCGCCATCGACCCCGAAGTCGAACGAAAACGACTACAAACCAAGGCCACAGATCTCACCAAGAAGGTCGGTTCAATGAATGGACGCCTGAGTAACGAGTCCTATATCAAGAAAGCGCCAGCACATCTTGTCGAAGACACCCGCTCGCAGCTGCAGCAGGCCGTCGCCGACCTTGAGGCCACGAACGCTGCTATTGAGGCGCTCCATTGAGTGGCCAAAATGAATTTGCAGGCATGTCCTGCACGATGCGGCGTTTCATGCTGGGCGGCTTTGCAGCCCTGCTTACGACGCTGATCGCCTGCACCCCGCCTGACCCGCGTGACATCCTGCTCGGCAGCATTGACCGACCAGCTCCGCCGCAATACGGCGAAGTTGCCGTTATTGAACCTTGGCAGTGCATGGGATTCGACGGACTCTGTATTCGCACCCAGCACTGGGACATCTGCACGACCATGGTGCAGCCCACGCTACACGCCTGGCTGCCCGTGGCGCTCGAAGCAGGACTGGCCGCGATGCGATCAGAGCTTGACTCGGCGTCATTTACGCTGCCCGCACCCACCGAGACGATGATCACATGCCTCATGAGCGACCGTCGCCAGTGGTCCAACCTGGCCAAAATGATCCTGCCAGTTCATGCTGATGCCATGCAAGGACTCGGACGTGGCGGGTTCACTTCCGAAGGCGTGGCGTTGTTGTATGACATTGACCGGCGCAGTCACTGCCGCGACACCATGGCGCTTGCCTTGCACGAGGGCTGGCACCAGTATGCGCAAACAGCACTTCGTGGCCCACTTCCCCAGTGGGCAGACGAAGGGCTCGCCACCGTGATGGAGGGTTTCAAACTTCTTCCTGATGGTGTTCAAATAGACCACAGCGCCAACCGGCAACGCCAACGCCGAGCATGGTGGATGCTTCGCCGCGGGAGGATGCTGCCGCTAAAAGAGTTTGCCGCGGACGATCCCCATGCAGCAATGGCTCGCGGTAACACCGCACTTCTAGACTACTACGGACAAGCATGGGCGGTGATGCGGTTCATGCTTGCTGACCCCGATCGCGCCCAGACGATTCAGTTCATCGTAGAAGCGGCCGCCATGGGCGAGCGATCACCACAGGGACCACTGGACGATCCTGCTCTTGACGCGGCCTTCCGCGAATGGTGCACAATTGGACTTCGACCCAACTGGTGGCGTTGAGCCTCTATACTTGATCTGCTTGGCATGATCGGCTGATCCACGAATGACCCAAACACCAGATTCACTACAAATTCGAGAAGCCACCTCGGACGACGTCCCGGTGCTGCGAGCGCTATTCGAAGCTGGCGTCTGTGAGAGCCAGGTCTCTGGAACTGACACCGGCGCCGACATCGAGCAGCTTCATGAGGCATACTTCAGCGAAGCCGCCCAAGGTGGTTTCTGGGTCGCCACGAACGATGGTGACATTGCTGGCATGATCGGCGTGCAACGACTTGATGACTCGGTAGCCGAGATGCGGCGTCTGCGCGTGCGTCCCCAGTTTCGACGCAGAGGATTTGCGACAGCGCTCATGAGCCACGCCATTCGATTCTGCCGCGACCGCGATTATCTCAAGATCGTCCTCGATGTCCGCGTTGAGCGACAACCCGCCATTCAGCTCTTTGAAAAGTTCGGATTCTATCTTGCTCGAACTCGAGAGCAAGATGGCCGGCGGACTCTCGACTTCTTCGTCGACTTGTATTCTGAGCCGCGCGAATAGACACATGAACGCTTTCCTGGAGCATTTTATCAATGCAAGCCTGCACTGCACTTTTAATAACTGGCATCCTGGCCACCATGGCCGGATGCAGTGACGCGTTGGTTCAGCAAACGCAAGAAGTCATGCTCGACCGGTACCAGATCACTACTGGCCAAGTGATCGCAGCCGACCCCAACGAAGCGCGACACGACCTGCTGGTTCTACTGCAACATCGCACCGGGCGGTTCATCAATAGCCTGGATGGTGGCGTCTCTGGGATGCTGCAAATCGGCAACTTCACCCCAGCACAAAGCACCTGGCTTCGCACCTTACGGCTTGACGGAGAGCAAGGAATTCTCTCGGCAATCCAACAAGACGATGTCCTCGATTCAGAAATCGAAACGCTCTTTTTTACGCGGCTTCTCCGCCAACTCAAATCACGCCAAGCTAAGCAGTTTTTTGATGCTGCGACAGCGCATGAAATTGAGGTCATGCTCGCTCAGCTTGAGGCGGTGTTCTGGGGTCCACTCGAGAGCACACTGGGCACATGGGACGCTGGCATCTCGCTGGCCGTTGACGAGTTCATTGAGCAGAACCCAGACACCCCATCCATCTCATTTGCGAGCAGTGATCTGTACATAGTGGTTGACCCGGACGATCGCGAGCGGCTCACCGGCATGTTTGGCCTCAACGAGCGGCTCGAAATGGCTGCCCAAGGAATCGGCCATCTCAAGCGGACCGCTGACCGAGCTGTATTTCTGGCAGAGTTCATGCCACTGCTCGTGACTCGCTATGCCGAGACAATCGCCGCGGATCTCATTAACACACTCGCGGGTGGTCCACTTACCAACCTCCACACCGAAATTGCCGCGACCGCCGCGAACTTGTTTGGAAAACTTGAGCAGCGACAACAAGAACTCTCTGATTCACTGCACTCATCAAGCGAAACAATCCGCGCAGCACTGTCAAAACTCGACCATGATCTTACTGGGCACATTGACACGATCAATGACGCGATTCATGTCGATCTTCAATCGCTTGCCCGCGAAATGGCTGGCATCACACAGTCGACCACACACCTCAACGCTACGGTCGATACGTTGACCCTAGCGGTGAGCGAACTCGCCACCACCATTAAAAATATGCCAGACGATCTTATTTCGTCTATCAACACGCCCAACGATACTATTGCGCACGGTATCAGCTCGCTCGAGTCTCGCCTCCAATTCAACCTCGCCCTGCTCATCACCGGCATCATGCTGGCCACAGTGATCGCCTCGGTTGTCGTGGTGCTGCTGGTGCTCAAATTGACGCGTTGAGTAGGATGATGCGGGTCGCGTAAGAGACACGCCGCCATCCCAACAACAACAACAACAACAACAACAACCCCGTACATACGGGTGTGTTGTGATTGATGTGTTGGTGTTCTGTTCGTGGGCTACGCGTAGGTGTTGCCCCGCGATTCAGAAGCGGTCACTACGGACAAACGCTTCCCCAACCCTCGATCATCAACAACAGGTCATCGATGTCAGTCTGACGGTTGTGGTTGACGTCGTGCTTGCAGATCCCCAATGTTGCGTGGAGTTGTTCAAGGTCATCGGTATCGCCATCGCCATCGTTGTCCATGTCGACAGAACTGGATGGTGGGCATTGATCACAATCCCCACCTTTGCCGAGCCAGCTGCCGCCTATCGCCGCGCAGTCGTCACCACTGAGTAGCTGGCAACCAGAGGAAACGCAGCAGGGCCCGATGGCTGGTTGGGTTGAACAACCGGCATCCAGACAGGACACGTCATCACCGACGTAGTTGCCACCGGTGCTCGTGCAGTCAGACGCTGTCAATATGATGCAGCCAAGGCCAATGCAGCAGGCGCCGGTAGCAGACTTTGGAGTCTCCAAGATGAAATCGCCATCGATCGCGCTTGGCGTCTTGGATGTAAACGTGCCGCTGC
>CAVOCO010000201.1:0-3790 GCA_963694215.1 Phycisphaerae bacterium | reverse complement strand
GTCGGCCCGGGCGGTTCACTTCGCAGTACTACGAACGTTGACTAAGGCGGAGTACAGTCCGGCGGCCGTGGGGCACTTTGCGCTTGCGAGTGATCACTATGCCCACTTCACCTCACCGATTCGTCGGTATCCAGATCTCAATGTGCATCGCGGGCTAGAGGCCTTTCTTGAACAGACTGAGAACGGCGCAATTCGGTTTACTGGCCGTAAACGCAATCAACTCGAAAGCAGATTGCGAGATGATAATCGGTTACTTCAACAAGAAGACCTGATCGAGCTTG
The DNA here is from genome assembly GCA_963694215.1 of Phycisphaerae bacterium. Classification (GTDB taxonomy): domain Bacteria; phylum Planctomycetota; class Phycisphaerae; order Phycisphaerales; family SM1A02; genus UBA12567. Next base: position 3,509 of record CAVOCO010000201.1, on the reverse strand, counting down.
GTCGCCACTGCAGCGACACCGAGGGCAATAGCACAGCGGCTGAGCGGAGTTTGCGTGAGTTCCTTGTCATGCAGCACATCGCCGAACACTATCTTGGCGAGGAATTGCCTGCGGTCATCAGTGGATTCAATGCAGGCGGTATGTGGGTCTCGCTTGACCGATTTCTTGTTGACGGACAAGTGACGTGGGAGAATTTTGGCGATTCTCGCCGAGACCGATGGGTGGCGATCGAAGGCCAAGGGCGAATGGTGGCCAAGAACAGTGGGGCGGTCATTGCTATTGGCGATCCGGTTACTGTTCAGGTCATTCGTGTAGATATGGCAAGCCGGCACCTTGAGTTGATGCTCAAGACGCGGCCAGAGCGAACCGTGACAGACCTCGCTCGTGCGCCACAGCCTCGCCGCGAGGGCAAGTCACGCAAGAAGCAAAACTCCAAGCGTAAGGGCGGCGGGAAGCGAAAGCGACAGTAGCCCGGGCCATCCGATACGCTGCGTCTTCGAATGAGGAGATTGAGCATGTCCGACCCTTCAGGAATTGAGTCTGTACTTCAGGAAGACCGCGTCTTCGATCCGCCGGCGGACTTTCAAGACCGCGTTGGTGGCGCGTGGGTTGAATCAATGGACATGTACCGGGAACTTCATCGTCAAAGCATTGACGACAGCGAAGACTTCTGGGCGGCTGTCGCCAATGAACTCGATTGGTTCAAGAAGTGGGACACAGTGCTTGAGTGGGATTGCCCTGATGCTCGCTGGTTTGCCGGTGGCAAGATCAATGCCTGCCACAACTGCGTGGATCGCAATATTGATCTTGGACATGGTGATGAGCCGGCGATTATCTGGGAAGGCGAGCCAATGCTCGATGACGGCCCAGAGATTCGGCGGCTGACCTATCGAGATCTCAAAGTAGAAGTCTGCCGGTTTGCCAATGCCTTGAAGGCTCGGGGCGTCAAACGTGGTGATGTAGTGACCATCTACATGGGCATGGTTCCAGAGCTTACGATTGCGGTCCTCGCCTGCGCTCGAATTGGTGCCCCACACAGTGTGATCTTTGGCGGATTTTCGCCGCAGTCCATTGCTGACCGCGTTGACGATGCCGATTCAAAGATCATCATCACGTGCGACGGGTCCTGGCGCCGCGGGAAGACCGTGCCGCTCAAGGAAAATGTTGATCAAGCATTAACCATGACGAATCGAGTACGCGATGTTGTCGTGCTTAGGCGGTGCGAGAACGATATCGAAATGCAGGTCGGCCGCGATCACTGGTGGCACGATGTTGTAGATGGAATATCTGAAGACTGTCCGTGCGAAGAAATGGACAGCGAAGACATGCTCTTCTTGCTCTATACATCAGGCAGCACGGGCAAGCCCAAGGGCATTGTGCACACGACTGGCGGGTTTCTCGCGTACACGTTTCTAACAAGTCGGTACGTCTTTAATCTTCGCCCAGGGAACGATCACGTCTATTGGTGCACTGCGGATGTTGGCTGGATTACGGGTCACTCCTACATCATCTACGGCATCTTGCAAAACCATGTCCCAACACTGATGTATGAGGGGGCGCCAAACTTTCCTGAGCCAGATCGATTTTGGGATATTTGTGAGCGGCATGCCGTGACGCACTTCTATACCGCGCCGACGGCAATTCGAGCATTTATGAAGTGGGGCGATGAGCATCCGCGGCGACATGACTTATCAAAACTCTTGGTACTTGGAACCGTAGGAGAACCCATCAATCCAGAGGCATGGATGTGGTATCACCGAATGATCGGCCACGAGCGATGTCCAATTGTCGACACATGGTGGCAAACAGAGACTGGCGGTCACATGATTACGCCGTTTCCAGCTGCGACGCCAACAGTTCCTGGATCATGCACATTGCCGTTCTTTGGAATTGACGCTGCCGTTGTTAATGAAGATGGAGTTGAGCAACCACCCAACACCGGAGGGTTGTTAGTCGTGCGCAAACCGTGGCCCGGCATGCTGCGTGGTATCCACGGCGATCGGCAACGGTTTATCGACACTTATTTCACTCGTGTCGACGGGATGTACTTCGCTGGCGACAGCGCGCGGCGCGATGACCGCGGTTACTTCTGGATCATGGGTCGCATGGATGACGTGATCAATGTCTCCGGACACAGGCTCGGCACCATGGAAGTGGAGTCGGCTCTTGTGAGTCACGATTCGGTGGTTGAGGCTGCCGTGGTGGGCATGCCTCATGACATCAAGGGCACTGGTATTGCAGCATTCTGCACGCTCGGCCCAGATTGGAAAGCTGACGACGGGCTTCGAGACGTGTTGCGGGAACATGTGGCCAAGGAGATTGGTGCCATTGCCAAGCCGGATATGATTCGCTTTACGGATTCGCTGCCAAAGACGAGGTCGGGCAAAATTATGCGAAGATTTTTGCGAGATGTTGCTGCAGGCAGAGAGGCTGTTGGTGACATGAGCACTCTCGAAGACCTGAGCGTCTTGGCAAAATTGCAGCATGATGAAAAACCTTAGATGGCGACGTGGACTTATGACGCGCGAAGCAGCGCAGGCGAGTTGATTTCTGGCCGTGTTCAGGCAGGGTCGCGGGAAGTAGTATTGGCCGAACTTCGAGGCCGTGGGCTTTTGCCTGTTCGAGTGAGTGAATCACGCGAGCCACTCTTTCAGCGTCGCGTCAGTACGGCAGCATTGTCCTCGATGTTTCGTGGTCTCTCAGACCTTGTTGCCTCTGGTGTTCCGCTCTTGCGAAGTCTAAAACTGCTGGCGAAGGGACGCGCCCATCAGCATCTCTCCACTGTTCTTTCTGACATTGCTGACCAAGTTGCAGATGGCACCACAATGGCCAATGCCATGGCATCTCACGCCAATGCGTTTGGGCCAGTGCATGTCGCAATGGTTCGCGCCGGTGAACAGGGCGGGTTCTTGGCCGAGGTCTTGGTTGATCTCGCAGATCTGTTGGAGCGGCAGGCAACACTTCGATCACGCGTAATTGGAAATTTGGTGTATCCGGCCATCTTGGTCGTGACTGGTGTTGGCGCAATTGTATTTGCTCTTGTGGCTTTTGTTCCAAAGTTCAAGCCGTTCTTTGCCCGCATTGAGGTCCCCGCAGCTACGCGCATGCTGCTTGCCCTCTCGGACTTTGTTGTTGGATGGTGGCCACTTCTTCTTGTTGCGATCGCGGTGTTTGTGGGGGTGCTCATTTCATTGCGAGGTCGGCCCAAGACACGACTCGTGATCGGAGCCGTGACCTTACGGACACCAATTGTCAATGCCCTCATCCGAGATCTTTCTATGGCAAGATTTGGTCGCCTCTTTGGGACGTTGCTCGGAAGCGGCGTTGGAGTCCTGCCTGCGCTTGAAATTGCCCGGGCATCCGCTGGGCAGCCGCAGCTGGAGGAGGCAATTCAGTCGGCCCAAGATGCCATTCGAAGCGGCGAATCAATGTCTGAGCGGCTCGGTGCGACCGGAGTTGTAGCAGAGGAAGTGGTCGAAATGATTGCGATTGCCGAAGCGGCCAATGCC
>CAVOCO010000200.1:0-3829 GCA_963694215.1 Phycisphaerae bacterium | reverse complement strand
TCCCCGTCACAGATCACGATGCAAGCATTGTGCCGGGCGACGCAGTGCTCGACAATGCAGCCAAAGCCATCAACGCTTCCAAACGCCCTGCAATCTTGTACGGCGCCGGGTGCCGAACTGCAGCAGCTGAGGTGATCGCCCTCTCCGAGAAATTGAATGCCCCGCTGCTACACACAACCCGATCCAAGGACATCATTGATAACAATCACCCCAACGTGCTCGGCGGCATTGGCATTATGGGCAACCATCCGGCCAACCACGCCATGCAGGAAGCTGATCTGCTGATCGTTGTTGGCTGCAACTTTGCGTGGCGGCAGTTCTATCCTTCAGGCATACCAATTGTGAAGATTGATAACAGCCCAGAGCATCTTGCCACTCATGTCCCCGTCACGCATCCTGTGCTTGGATCAGCCAAGCCATCAGTTGACGGCCTGCTTGACCGAACCGAAGCAAAGACTGATGACCACTTCTTGAAGAAGTCCAGAAAGCCACTCGTCAAGCTCATCGATGACTACACGTTTAGAGCGAAGAAGACAAAGCCTGGCAAGCCGGTTCACCCAGCGGCCATAATGGCCGCGATTGCCGAAGAAATGGATGATGACGCCATCATTTGCGGCGACTCAGGTTCGACGACAATCTGGTTCAACAATGTCGTTCGCATGGCGCCGCCTCAGCGGTTCATCTGGAGCGCCAATCTTGCCACACTCGGCGGTGGTATGCCCCAGGCTATCGGCGCTTCCTTCGCTGCCCCAGACAGGCAAGTCATCATGATCGGCGGCGACGGCGGCTTCCAAATGTCGATTCAAGACCTTGTCACTGCGGCGATGTATGAACGACCAATCAAGTGCTTTGTTCTTAATAACGGTTGCTACAAATTTATTGAATTTGAAGAAGCAAGCCACGACGGGAACCCTGCTGCTGGCACGAAGTTCCTCAACCCAGACTATGCCAAGCTCGCTGAGGCCTGCCACTGCAAGGGCATCTCGGTCAATGAGTACGACGACCTGATGCCTGCGGTGAAGGAAGCGCTTGCTTATGACGGGCCTGTTGTAGTGGATTGCCGGGTTGATCCGGACGCACTCATGATTCCACCTGCTGTCACAACGCACATGGCGCTCAACTATATGAAGAGCGAAATACGGAGTTGGTTTGCTCCGCCCTCGGCTGAGATCAAAGCACTTGCTGCGCAAGCCGAGGCTGAGGCACACCGCCAGTAATGCTTTTCATTGTGCTGCTTGCGATTGCACTGGCTGACCCCGCCGCTGCTGCGCCCCCTGGCATGCAGTGGGTCCCGGCCGGTACCTTTACGCAGGGCTCTGATGCGGCGGAGGCCCGCGCGAATGAACGACCTGCGAACCAGCAGTTTGTCGAGGGGTTCTGGATCGACGAAACAGAAGTGACCAACAATCAATTCGCGGCGTTCGTCAAGGCAACTGACTATCTCACTACCTCAGAGCGCCCCGTTGACTGGGAACTGATGAAACTTCAGGTGCCCCCGAACACACCCCGGCCGAGTGATGCAGATCTTGCTCCGGCGTCGGCCGTCTTTTTGCCAACGTCCGGCCCCGTAAATCTTCGGGACTTTACACAGTGGTGGCAGCTGGTCCCCGGCGCAGACTGGCAACATCCCGAAGGACCAACCAGTTCCATTGCGGGGCGCGGGCAATGGCCCGTCGTCCACGTGTCATGGGATGATGCGAATGCATACGCTGCTTGGGCCAATAAGCAGCTCCCGACCGAGTCGCAGTGGGAACGAGCCGCCCGATATGGACACAACGGGGAGCCCTTTATGTGGGGCACGGAGCTCACGCCTCACGGTCAACACATGGCCAACACTTGGCAAGGTGACTTTCCACATGCAAACACCAACGCTGATGGCCATGCTGGCGTGGCCCCAATCAAACAGTACCCGCCGACTGAACTCGGACTCTATGACATGGCTGGCAATGTGTGGGAGTGGACAGCGGATCAAGACCAGTCCGGCATGCGTATTCAGAAGGGTGGATCTTATCTCTGCCATCCCACAACGTGCGAGTCATACCGACCAAGCGCGAAGATGTCGACTACACCAGACAGTGCCCTCAGCCACACCGGATTTCGGTGCGTCCAGCCTGGCGCCATGAAATGGCTCAACTACGAAGGCAATCCCTCCATCGAACCGGGACGCGGCCGGCGCATTGTGCTGGTCGCTGGTGATGAGGAATATCGATCCGAGGAAGCACTGCCAATGCTCGGACGTATGCTGCAGTCGCTGGGGTTTGAAACCATCGTGCTCTTGAGTCAGAACCCCGAGACCGGCATGATTGACCCTGACGAGTCGGCGCACATTCCAGGACTTCACCTGATTGATGATGCGGATCTGCTCATTCTACAGCTTCGTTTCAGGCATCTTGCCGATGATGACATGAAGCATATTGCCGACTACATTGCATCTGGCAAGCCCGTGACGGGCATTCGGACGTCGACACATGCATTTGCCTACCCCAATGATTCAGAGTCTACCTATGCAGACTGGTCATGGAATCGCAGCGGCGGCTTCGGCAAAGAGGTGCTTGGTGAAACTTGGGTTGCGCATCACGGCGGGCATGGACGTGAAGCGACACGCGGGATTATCGAGCCAGGCAACGCGACGCATCCAGTGCTCCGCGGCGTAGATGATGTGTTTGGACCGACCGACGTGTATGCAATCAATGGGCTGCCCGATGATGCCGTGGTGCTGCTCCGCGGCGCGATCTTGACCGGCATGTCCCCGACTGACACACCTGTTGACGATGCGCGTAACGCCCCAATGCATCCAGTGGCCTGGGTTCGCGAGCGTGCAATGCCCGGCGGCAGAACGCAGCGTGTCTTCACTACCACGATGGGCGCAGCGCAAGATTGGTCAAGCGAAGATCTCCGGCGGCTACTTGCCAACTCGGTCCTCTGGCAACTTGGCCAAGACGATGCCATTCCGGCCCAAGGCCTCGCCGCCCCACTCATCGGCCCGTGGGATCCGAGCCCGTATGGGTTTGGCGGATATCTGCAAGGAACGCGGCCCTGAAGCGGGCAGTGCTCGCTTCGGGGCATGCCCCCCTTGCGAACTATTTGTAAATGGCGATAGAACATATAGAAACAGAGGCCAGTCCCCACTGCCCCTGGACGCTGGACAAAGAACAACGCCGCAGTCCGAAGACTGCGGCGTTGTAAAAGTCACGTTGTGCTGAGAAAGATCAGCGTCGGCGACGACGGGCGAAGCCCGCGAGACCGAGAAGGGCCAGGGCTGCTGGAGCCGGAACGGCTGCGCCCTCAATGGTGATTGCATCAATGTATACGGCTTCGCTTCCGGAGTTGCTTGCGAATGAAATTTCAAGCGCGCCGCCGCCGGAGACCATAGCGGACACGTTGAACCAAACGCCAGAGGCCTCTTCCATAGCCACTCCACCATCACCGGTGCCGCCGAGGCTGTATATTTCTATGCCACCCATGGTGACGGTCATCCAGTCAGTATCTTCGTAACCAGTGTCAGCGAGATAGAGAAAAAGTGACACGTAGTCAGCACCGGCAAAGACATCGCTCGTGAGCGTCATGATGCCATCGGTGTCGGACATTTGGTAGGACTGATCGCCCTCATAGCCGCCAGGTCCGTAAGTCGTAACGCCGACATAGTCGCCGTCGGTCAGCCCAACGCCAGCGGGCTCGAATGGAATATATCCAGCGTTCATGCCCTCGACATCAACCCACGCTTGGCCTTCATTGTTAACAAGATCATGCGCAACCTCGGCATCGCCGGTGTCGAAGTACTTGTCGCCAAGCCAGCTTGTGTTCTCAAAACCCTGGCTGTACAAAATAT
>CAVOCO010000199.1:0-3834 GCA_963694215.1 Phycisphaerae bacterium | reverse complement strand
GCACACTGCAGACCCGCAAACAAGTCGAATTGAATGTCGCTTCGCAGCGCGGCATCTTTGGACGCGTTCTCGACTTTGATTCGGGCGTTGCGCAGGCCGCAGTGATTGTGAACAATGCAGACTGGCTGTGTGAACTGGGGTATCTCGATGTTCTCCGCGACGTGGGTAAGTACTTCTCGGTCAACGCAATGATCCAGAAAGACTCAGTGCGCGACCGACTACAGAACCGCGAGCAAGGCATTTCGTACACTGAGTTCTCGTACATGCTGCTCCAGTCCTACGATTTCTTGCATCTGAGGCGGACACATCAGTGCACCGTCCAGATTGCCGGGTCAGATCAGTACGGCAATATCGTCTCAGGCATCGATTTGATCCGGCGAGATATGACTGAGGTCGCCGAGTCTGACCCTCGTGGGTATGGCATTACGGCGCCGCTTATTACCAAGGCCGATGGCACGAAGTTTGGTAAAACGGAGTCGGGAGCGATATGGCTCACTGCCGATCGAACGAGCCCTTGGGTTTTCTATCAGTTCTGGCTCAATGCGAGCGATGATGACGCAGGTCGGTTTTTGCGTTTCTTCACCTTCCTTGATCAGCAGACCATTGAAGACATCGAGCAGCGGCATGCGGCCGCGCCGCACGAACGCCTTGCGCAGCGAACACTCGCCTGCGAGGTGACCCGCATGATTCACGGCGAAGGAGAACTGGCCCGGGTTGAGTCCGCGGCCGCGGCGCTCTTTGGGGGAAGCATTCGGGGACTCGATGAAGACATGCTCGAGGCCGTCTTTTCCGACGTCGGATCAACCGATCATGACCACGCGCTGCTCGCGAGCGGCGTCTCACTTGCTGAGCTGCTCACTGACACTGGTCTGGCGAAGTCTCGCCGGGAAGCCCGTGAATTCTTGAAAGCGGGAAGCGTGTCAATAAATGGCGACAAGGTCGATGGCGACACGGCGGTTGAGCATCAACTTGGCGAAGACGACTTGCTGCATGGCCGCACCATTTTGCTTCGCCGTGGCAAGAAGGCGTGGCACAGCACCCGCTGGGCGTGAGTCTCACTCGACGCGTGTGATTGCCAAGGCAATGTCTGGGTGAGGATTGTCTTGCCATGTGCCAAGGACTGGCGTCGCCATGCCGTCTGGGCGAACAATGGCAAAGAACGAAACTGCCTTTTTCTCAACCGCCCGTTCCTTATCATTTGTTGTCAAGTGGACCATTGCAATGACCTGCGCATTGCCAGCTTCGACTTCAGCGATGGCGTCTGGTGATGCTTCAATGTCGACATCGCTGAGCAGTGGGGTCACAAGGGTAACGTGATACAAACCAAAATCTTGAGGTGAAGAGATGACCTGGATGCGAACACGAGGCACCGTTGCTTGGCGTTGCCGCGCAACAAGTTGAAACGACACGCGAGCGGATGCAGGACCTATCGTGACGCCAGTGGTTATGTCAACAGAATCTGGAAGCTTGAGTGTTCCATCGACGGTGTGCAGCACTCCCGGTTCAAGACGCGAGACATCGCGCGGATCAACAACGGCCTCCACGACAAGTGGGTCAGGAAGCAAGTGCACCATGCTGCGGGGCACCGTGACTGTTGCACTCTTGGGCGATACTGAAACATCCTGCACAGTTGAAGCCGACTGGATGTCCACGCGGGTGACTGCGGCCTTGGTGACAAATTCAGTGACGTCGACCGTTACCCGGGAAGGTTCAACGCTGACAATGGACACGCCGAGGCCACGGATTGCTTCGACGTTCTGAATTAACAGGGCGAGATTTTCTATTTCTTGGCGTCCATGTTCAGGGGGAAGCAAGATTAACAGTGGAGCACTGTTGAGCAGGTTGCGTGTTTCTCGAACTGCCATTGATGGCCCTTCGATGGTGCACGTCATTGGAATGGGGGAGGGCGATACGTCATATCGCTCTCCTGCAGAGTCGCTCGCGATAGTAAAGTCGAGCCTCCCTGCGATTGTCTCGGTTTCTCGCGTCTTGGCCGCTGCAAGCAGCCAGACGAGAATCGTGACGACCGTGACGAGTGTGATCGTGCCGAGTTGTCGTGGCCATCTCATAATGCAGCTGCCTCCGAGGGTGTCGATTCGGCATCGCTTGACTCATGCAGGCTGCGGCGAAGTGTTTCGGCCAGCAAGTCGATAGCGATGGGGCTCTCGAGGTGGCCGCCATCTGCGAGGCTGATCGTTCCAGTTTCTTCGCTGACCACCACAACAAGGCAGTCTGATTCGGCCGAGAGACCAACCGCTGCTCGGTGGCGAGAACCATACTTGGTCGGTAGCGTTCCCTCTTCGGCCAGCGGGAACTGCACGCCTGCAGCCAAGACCCGCTCGCCACGAATCACAACACCAAGATCATGTAGCGGACTGTTCGGCCAAAATATTGACTCAAGCAATGATGGATTGAGTTTGGCATCAAGTGGCTGCCCGCCTTCAATGAGGCTGCCGAGCCGGATATTGCGTTCGATCGCAATGATGGCCCCAAAGCGGCTTCGGCTCAGAAATGTGACAGCTTCGGTGAGTGCATCAATGCGGGCCTCGTGGTCATCTCGGCGACCTGCCCGAAGCAGCCGAGCTTGGCCAAGTCGCATCGTCGCTTGCCGCAGTTCAGGCTGGAAGATCACAATCAGCAGAATGGCCACGATGCCCACGAAGTAGTCAATGATGAAGTTCAGCCGGGCAAACCGCTCAGTTCCAAGACCAAGGAGCTGCAGCAGAACAAAGGCTGCAAGCAGTACGGCGAATCCTTTGACAATGCCAGCCCCGCGTGTGCCCTGGAGAAATTGGACGGTGAAGTAGATCACCACCCAGATGAGCGCCAACTCAATCACGAGTTCGAGAAGGTCGATGCTGAGAAAGCTTGGTGGCATTAGTGGGTGGCGTCCTGCGTCCGGAAGAGGACGCTGGAGTGAGTATACTTGTAGGCTCTGTCTCCATCAGGGGACGGGAAGGCAATCATGGCAAGCGTTGACGGTAAGTATCAAGTAGCACGATCCACTGGCCGGTGTGAAGCAACGGGTGCGGCGATCGATGCCGGCTCGCCCTGCGTGGCGGCGCTCTGTGATGAGCCCGAGGAAGGCGGCTTTCGGCGGCTGGACTTCTCGATTGAAGCCTGGGACGGGGGGGCGAGGCCTGAGGGGCTCTTTAGTTTCTGGCGAACCACGGTGCCGGAACCAAATGCCAAGAAACGACTTCTGGTCGATGATGAAGTCTTGCTCGATCTGCTTGATCGACTTGCGGATACTGATCAACCTCGGAAACTGGCCTTCCGATTCGTCATCACGCTTGTCTTGCTCCGCAAACGACTGGTGAAATTCGATCTACGTGAAGAAACTGAAGAAGGTATCCGGTGGCATCTGAGCCGGCGTGGGGCGGCCCATGCCAACAGCCCCGGCTGGGTGGTCGCTGACCCCGGGCTCGGAGATGACGACATTGTTGATCTTCATGAGCAGCTTGGCGAAGTGCTTCAAGGCGACTTGTGATCGTTCGGAGCGTGGGCGGGGGCGTGCTCGCGACATTCATGCTGATGGGCTGCGCTGCTCCTGACAAGATGACGCCACAACAAACCAAAGGCGTGCTTGGCGAGTGGGCCGCGCAGACTCAGTCGCTTGATCGCGTACATCTTGATGGCCAAGTGCAGTTCGAGTGGCGTGATGATGATGGCGATCACATGGAGCAAGGCGATCTTGGCCTATGGCTTGATGGCGACACACGCAGTTCGATACGAGTGACCAAGTTTGGTGATGTATATTTATGGGCCGGCGCTGATTCGTCGCACGTGTGGGTCTTTGACTTTCTCTCTGAACCTTCTGTGCTACGCGTCGCG
>CAVOCO010000198.1:0-3840 GCA_963694215.1 Phycisphaerae bacterium | reverse complement strand
CAGATGCCGAAATGTGGTGGAAGTGCCAATTCACTTCTCAACACGGCAACTCGGCGAAAGCAAGTTGTCCCTTCGTGTGCAGCTTCAGTACTTGACACACATTGTGCGGCTTGGTCGTTGGAAGTTTCCAAGATGGTCCAGTTTTGTACCATTTGCCATGGTTGGCGCCTCGGGCGTAGCAGTGTACGCAGGGCTTCTGTGGTTCTTTCAAACGTGGCTTGGTGGCCGGATCTCTGAGGACCTGCTGATCATCCTGGCGATTGTGATCACTATGGTGTGGAACTTCGTGTTTGATCGTTGGCTTGCATTCTGGTACGCACGGAAGCAGTCGGTCCTACGGCAGTTTGTGGCCTTTCTGGCGGTGTGCTCGGTTCCAGTGCTGGTGAATTTCTTCGTCACGCGTTGGCTGATCGGAGACGACTTCTTGACACCTGCGGCGGGTGTAATTGGCGCTCTTGTTGGCTCAGTCGCTGGCGTGATGTTCAATTGGGTATTTGCCCGCGCGGTGGTCTTCAAAAAGTGAGCAAGGCCGCGTAGCCCATGCTCACAATGCCAGCACAGCACCAGTGTGACTGGCCTTGCACTGGGCGATGTCTTCCGGTGTCCCCGCCGCGACAACCGTGCCTCCGCCGCTGCCCCCTTCGGGGCCAAGGTCAATAATCCAATCGGCTGCCCGGATGACATCAAGGTTGTGTTCAATGACGACCAGCGTGTGCCCTCGATCCGCGAGCCGATTAAGGACCTGCATGAGCCGATCGACGTCGGCCATGTGCAACCCCGTTGTTGGTTCGTCCAGCACATACAACACGTGGCCGTTCTGCCGAACGCCAAGTTCACGAGCAAGTTTGACGCGTTGTGCTTCGCCACCTGAGAGTGTCGTTGCCTTCTGTCCGAGTTGAATATATCCAAGGCCGACATCGTTGAGGCATGAGAGCATTCGTGCGACTGATGGGTGCGCTTCGAAGAAGTCCACGGCATCTTCAACGGTCATATCGAGTACCTCTGAAATCGTACGGCCTCGCCATTTGACCTCGAGTGTCTCGGCGTTGTATCGGTGGCCGTGGCAGTCTTCGCACCGTACGAATACATCTGGCAGGAAGTGCATTTCAATTCGGCGAACGCCTTGCCCTTGGCACGATTCGCATCGTCCACCTGCAACATTGAAACTAAACCGCCCGGGTTTCCATCCGCGTATGCGTGCTTCCTTGGTGCGGGAGAACAACAAGCGAATGTCATCGAAGATATTGGTGTAGGTGACCGGATTCGATCGTGGCGTGCGGCCAATTGGAGATTGGTCTACCTCGACAACTCGATCGATCCGGTTCAGTCCGGTGATACGTTTGTGCTTGCCAGGTGTCTCAGTGGCCACGCCAAGCTTTCGGCGAACGGCTCGAAGCAGGATGCTGTTGATCAGCGTCGACTTGCCCGATCCTGATACGCCACTGATGCAGACAAGACCCCCGAGGGGAATATCCACGTTGATGTTCTGCAGGTTGTGCTCTGCGCCGCCGCGAATGCCAATGGACTTTTTAGGGTGTACTGGGCGGCGTGTTTCTGGCCCGGTGATGGAGGTCCGCCCCGTGAGGTACTCGGCAGTGAGTGATGCCTTGGACTTGAGGACCTGCTTTACCGTGCCCTGCGCGACAATTTGGCCCCCGTGCCGCCCCGCGCGGGGGCCCATGTCGATGAGGTGATCTGAGGCACGAATCATCTCTTCGTCGTGTTCCACGACGAGCACTGTGTTGCCAATATCGGTCAGGTGCCGAAGTGTGGCAATGAGCCGGGCATTGTCTCGGTGGTGCAGTCCAATGGTCGGCTCATCGAGCACATAGCACACGCCCACAAGACCTGAGCCCACCTGCGTCGCGAGCCGGATGCGTTGAGCTTCGCCTCCGGAGAGCGTCGAACTGCCACGATCAAGCGTGAGGTAGTTCAGTCCAACCGACTGCAGAAAGCCGAGCCGAGATTGAAGTTCTCGCATGATCGGCTCTGCAATCGCAGTTTCTTCAATGCCCAGCGTGATGGCAGTGAGGAATTCCGCGGCATCATCAATTGTTAAATTGCAGAGGTCCGCAATGTTGTACGTGTGCGAGTCTGACTTGACCATCACATGTAGGCTTGACTGCCGGAGGCGTTGTCCTCGGCATGTCTCGCACGGCTTGCGTGACATAAATGCGTGCAATCTTGCTTGCACCCGTTCGCTCTGCGTCTCGTGGTATCGGCGATGAAGGTTTGGCAGGATTCCCTCAAACTTGAGCTGCTTGATATTTGCAGCAGCTGCACCATGCAGCAGGAGGGTGCGTTCCTTTGCGGAGAGATCTGCATATGGGGTTGAACGAGACTGCCCCGTGTGCTCGCAGAACTTGCGAATCTGCCGCGCGTACCACGTGTTGAGCCGCCGGCCATTCTTTGTCCACGGCACGATGGCGCCTACGCCGATTCCCTGAGTGGGGTCTGGCAGGACCAGGTCCTCGTCAAAGGTGCGGTTCGATCCAAGCCCATCGCATGTTCGGCAGGCGCCAAAGGGCGAATTGAATGAGAATATTCGCGGTTCAAGTTCTTCAAGGCTGCATTCGGGGTGGATCGGGCACGCCATCCGCTGGCTATAAATAGTCCGTGTCCAGTCGCTGCTATCTTCTCGCAGCGCGTGAAGTACACCCTCGCCGGTACGCAGCGCTGTCTCGACAGAGTCGGCGAGCCGCTCACGCGTCTGCGGGCCACGGATCACAATGCGATCGACGACGACTTCAATGTCATGTCGTTCATGCCGAGCGAGCCCCAGCGGATTTTCGCCGCCTTGGGCGAGTGACTCGCGAATGTCAACCACAGCACCGTTCACGCGTGCGCGGACGAAGCCGCTCGCTTGAAGTTCTTGAACCGCTTCCTTGTGGAACCCCTTGCGTCCACGGATTATTGGGGCGCACACCATGAGTTTTGTGCCGGGGGGATGCTGCATCAGCTGATCGATGATGTGTGTTGCATTGGTCCGTTCGATTGCGTGGCCACATGTGCTTCGCCCAGATTTGGCCCAGCATGTCGGTGTGCCGCATCGTGCGAGCAAGAGTCTGAGGTAGTCGTGAATCTCAGTGGTTGTCGCGACAGTTGATCGTGGCGTATGGCCGCTGCGTCTTTGCTGGATAGCAATTGTGGGGGGTAAGCCATCGATCGACTCAACATGAGGCTTTCGCATTTGCTGGAGAAACTGCCGCGCGTATGCAGTGAGTGACTCCATGTACTTGCGTTGTCCCTCGGCAAAAATGGTATCGAAGGCCAGTGATGACTTTCCGGATCCAGATACGCCAGTGATGACAACGAGTTGGTCACGCGGAATCGTGACGTCAATAGTCTTGAGGTTGTGTTCCGCCGCACCCTTGATCGTTATTGACTTGGAGGCAGGGGGCATGGGGCTCTTCCTTGGGCAGATAGGGCTCAGCCGAGGTCACGGCGTTGGAAGAGGGCGACGCCTACAGCAAGTGCGGCAAAGGCGTACAGCAAGCCATATCCGACGCTCTGAATCAAGAACATTGTTGGAATCACAATGTCCTGTGTCACAGCATCGGAAAGCCAAAGCACTTGAAAGTTGGGGAGCACGGCATATCCCGCCTTGAGTAGACCCCATCCAACGACTTCGCCGCTGGTGGCCATGTCCATGAGTGGGACAGTGGCCACATCTACCAAGGTTACCTTTTCGGTGATCTCGCCAGTCGTTCGTTCAATTACCGTAGTGACTTCAACTTCTTCAGTTAGTCCTGCCTCGGTGGCGCGGGCAAGCCAGTCGTACTCAAGTCCGCGAAGCATGCGGCCGAAAATCCAATCTGAAAGCAGGCCCAACATAAAGAG
>CAVOCO010000197.1:0-3851 GCA_963694215.1 Phycisphaerae bacterium | reverse complement strand
GTGAACCAAACAACGATGCAGGTGGCGGCTATGAGGGCCACGGCGGTGTACCAGAACCAGGCAGATGCCCAGAATGTGCTACTTGGCGCCCAGCCTGCGGCATGGGCAATAAGTGCGCTGAAGAAGACGATCGTGAAGATGACGGGCCACGCAAGCGTGATGACAGTGACCCAGCGGTCGCGTCGGGTCATTGCGCTGTCGAAGCCGAGGCGTTCGAGGGCCGTGGCCAGTCGCGATGCGCTTTCAGGCTTCGTGGTGACTGCATCTCCCCCCAGAGCATACTGGCCTCTGTGCAGCATACGATCCATATTAAAACGCTTGCGGCACGTAGCCAGCGAGACCAGCACATACGAGCAAATCGAGATTGCGATTGACCAGAATGTGAGCTCCTGGCCCGTTACACCTTCACGGGCCCAGCGGATGAGGTTAAATGCGGCGCCGTCACCGGTCACAATATCGTCGGGCAGCTGCTTGGCCGCTATGCCGCCACATGAGATCAACATCCCAGAGATCATCGCCGTCCAGGCTCCTGCTGTCGTGCCGCGACTCCAGTACAGCCCGCCGATGATCGCACTGCCGGCACCTCCGACAAAGATTGCGCCAGTGAGCGCGAGAAACATCGCTACATATTGCGTTGGCGTATACACCATCGAGAAAATAAAGGCAAAGATCGCCACGGCCAGGATGCTGAGCCGCAACAGCCACAAATGTGCGCGCGCTGAAATCGGCTTTTTTCGAAAAGGCAACACAACATCCTGCACGAAAATCGAACCCCATGAGTGCAAGTAGGTGTCGTTCGTCGAGATGAATGCGCCAAGTAGAGCCGCTGCAAACAATCCAAGCAAGCCACTTGGCAGCATCAATGCGGCTGCTGCCGGGGCTCTCACCTCTGCTTGCAGCGCACCGGTGGTTTGTGAACTCGTAACCGCATCGATGCCTTCAGCAATGCCGGCGTAGTTTGGATCGACCTGGACTGCACGAATACAGATTGGCAGCACAAGGGTCACCAACATCAAGACCCGAAACCGCCATCCAGAAAGGATGTTGGCCATCTTGGCCTCGTGCGGCGTCGTAGCCGATGCGTTGTAGCCGCTGGTCCCTTGCCAACTCAGCATGCCGTAGAACAACACAATCACGGCAATCACCCAGTACCACGCGTTGAATTGCTCTTCTTCGCCAAGATCAAATGGGTTGGTGAGTGATCGGCCCGAAGGCGCCGCCTCGAATGCCATTTCAATACTGCTCCATGGAATGCTCCACAGGAGGTACCCAATGACGGCAAGAAATACCCAATTGGCAAACGTACCCTGAATCCAATCGGTCACGATGACTGCGACCTGCCCTCCCATAAACACAAAGAAGAGAGCCGTACCAAGCAGCATCACCATGAACGAGACGAATACCGACACTTCCACATCCGCAACAATCCAGTACTCAGGAAGATCGAGCAGGACAATGAAGAATCGTGCCGCAACAGCAGGAAAGATTCCATAATTGAGAATCCCGGAGAGGAATGCGACGAGGCCGCCAAATACACGAAAGTTACGGCTGTAGCGAATCTCGAAGAACTGCGCCATCGTCATTGCGCGGGTCTGACGGTACCGATAGACAACCCAGCCGCTGAGCGCCAGGATGATCATGGCCGGACCTTCCATCCAGCCCCAGAAAATCGATGTGAACCCGACGTCGTAGTACTGCTGCCAGAACCACACCAGAGAAATCACGCCGACTTGCGCCATGCCATAAGCGACGGTGATCAAATAACGACCTGCGCAGCGGTTCGCGGCAAGAAAGCCAGAGACGCTTCTCGCATGGCGACGTGTACGCGCTGCAGCAATGAGCAGAACGATGGGCAGCGCTGCGATGATGATCCAGTCGATCCAAATCACACGCAGTCCTCGATACGAAGTGTGACAATGCCGAATGGACGAAGGCCAACACGGAGCACACTTCCATCAACCACCAAGTAGTCCGATGGAGCATCGTTTTCAAGACAATCACAGATCGCCGCAGCCCCCACTTCACCACTCATACGCATGATCGCGGTTCCATGCCCACCGTGTTTCTCAACGAGACGAATGATGCGAGCTCTGCCATCCTCAGATCGCTTGACCGCCACCACTTCTACAGCAACTGGGCCAATTGTCTCGATTGTAAACGGCGCGGCGAGTTTTCCAGTGTGCGATCGAAGCGGACGCGTAAGCGATTCAGCCTCGGCATCGACACCCGCCACTCGCCAGTCACCTGCGTGTGGCATCATTGCCCATCGCAGGTGGTGCTCGCCGCGATCAGCTTGTGGGTCTGGGAACACGCTCGATCGCAAAAGCGTCAGGCCCAGCACGTCATGCTCAATGCTGCGTCCGTAAATCGCACGGTCCAAGACTGCTAGGCCCCGGCCAGGCTCGGACAGATCCATCCACCGGTGCCCTGGCACTTCAAACTGCGCTTGCTCCCATGACGTATTGCGATGCGTTGGACGCTCAATACATCCAAACTGAATGCCGCACGTGACGGTTCGGCTGCGAATGCTGGTAGGAAATTCGACGCGTAGCACGCGGCGGTCTTCCTGCCAGTTGATATCAGCAGTCACATCTACACGGCGAGACCCTGCGTCGAGTGTATAGCGAGTGGCCGCGCTGCTTGCCGCGCCAATCGCCCGGCGCACCTCAACAACAACGCGAAGCGGTCCTGACTCGACAACTTCAACGCTGATCGGGGGATCGAGTGCAACTTCCTTGCTGCGGTAGTCATGATCCAGGTTCCATGCATCCCACTGGCGTGGCCGATCTTCGTACAACTTGAATTCGCCAACCCGCATATTCCAGCCCGTCTTATCGGTAGCGACATCGAGCGGCGTATCGCAGCAGCGAAGCGCCTTGACGCATCCACATCCGCCAACACGGAAAGAGAGCAGCCCATTGTCGATTACGCCACCCTTGCATGTGACGGGCTTGATCGATGCCGGTCGTCGCGGAGTTGCAATGCTCGCCGCAAGCGGCGGAATACCATCGGCCCAGCAGAGCTCACCCCCTATACGCACGACACCACTCCGTGGCGTTGAGGCGGGGTTGAAAATTGCGTCGCCCTGTCCCAATCCCTGCTGCACAATGTCAGCCACAGCATCTTCCGTAACATCGCACAGCTTCCGCGCGTCGGCGTACACCTCAGCAATAGATGACCCTGGAAGTATGTCGTGAAATTGATGCAGCAGCACATGTTCCCAACACTGACCAAGTGTCGCCTGGGTTGCATGGTCTGATGGACCGACCAGTTCAGCAACACGCAGTGACTCTTCAAGGCGAAGGTTGGCGCGTTTGAGCCATGCCTGCGATGTATAAATACCACGGTGACCTTCCATGTAAAGTTCGCCATCCCAAACTGGAAGAGATGGTGTTCGGCACAGGTCGTCGCAGAACGTATCAACTCGTCCGAACCGCGTCGCGGGAAGGCCACCAGCTTCTGCAGAGGCGTGCACACGATCAATCTGCTGCTGCGTTGGTCCGCCTCCGCCATCGCCGTAGCCAAAAGGCTGGAGCCACTGCGATGGAGTGGCGTGGTCCTTCTCAATTACGTTACGCTCGGCAGCCAGTAAATCGCTTGGCGCAATTTCAGAGTTGTAGTTGTGCCCGGGCGTCATGTGTGACACGATGTCGGTGCCGTCAATGCCCCGCCAGCGAAATGTGACGTGCGGAAAGTCGTTCACTTCATTCCATGCAATCTTATTGGTAATGAAGGTATCCAGACCTGACTGCTGCGCGATCTGCGGCAGCGATGCTGGAAATCCAAAGGTGTCTGGAAGGTACAGGTGCCGCTGCTTGGCAGCATCACCAAATCGCGAAGCCCACCACCCA
>CAVOCO010000196.1:0-3854 GCA_963694215.1 Phycisphaerae bacterium | reverse complement strand
CGTGATTCTCAAGGCGGGATCCAAGGCGAAAGTGTTGGACTTTGGAGCCGGTCGTGGGAGCTTCCACGACATGCGACGGTCTGTATTTGCCCGTCATCTTCAGGATCTTCGGAAAACCGGAGCCGAAGTCTGGGCGTCGGACATTGATCCGATCGTCTTGACGCATCCGTGTAGCGACCACCAAGTGCACTTTGACCCCAACGAGCCGCTCCCATTCGAGAATGAACAATTCGATGTGATCGTGAGCGACATGGTTTTCGAGCACATCGAAGATCCGCCGGCCATGATGGGGGAACTGCGGCGGATACTCAAGCCCGGGGGATGGATCTGCGCTAGGACACCCAACAAGTGGGGCTATCCCACGATGTGTTCCCGGATGATTCCCAACGCGCTGCATGATCGGCTGCTGAAGTACATTCAGCCCTTTCGTAAGGCGGAGGACGTGTTTCCAACGGTCTACAAACTCAACTCGCCTAGCGATCTCAAGCGGCAGTTCCCCCAAGACGATGTGCATTGGTACTACGACATCGCCGAGCCGGGCTATCACTACAACAACCGGTTCGCCTATCGCCTGTTTCTGATGCTTCACAGACTGCTACCGCCCAAGTTTGCCGTGTGTGTCTGTCTGTTCGTGCACAAGCGAGCGAGCGTGTAAGGGGGCAGATATCGAGGCGGCACTGATTCAAAGAACAAGGTCATCGCCGTCGGCCATCGACCGCATGGATGCATCTGAATATCCCGCCATGCGGCACATGCCTTACTTCATGAGATTTCATGTAGCCGTAGGAGCTAGTACGTCAGCAATCGTGAATGCCATAAAGCAAGATCACCCCTGGCCGTCATCCCCCCACCACCACCCCACAGCACCTCCGTATTCACGGGGGTGTTGTTGTTGAGATGGTGGTGCGTTGCTGATGAAGAGGTATGCAGCCGAGCGTTCCTCTCGGCATAGTAAACTACAAAACGGAGATACAGCGGAGCGAAACACACATGACTATCCGAGAGGTTGAGTCTTGCGAATAACCCAATCATTGATCTGCA
Organism: Phycisphaerae bacterium; assembly: GCA_963694215.1. GTDB lineage: Bacteria > Planctomycetota > Phycisphaerae > Phycisphaerales > SM1A02 > UBA12567. The sequence goes on along the minus strand of CAVOCO010000196.1, from coordinate 2,813 downwards.
TCGCCCCTTGCATCATGCTCTCCCTCGCCGCATCAACCCCTGATGCTCCACTCTATGCGCCTGCTCATCCAGCGAAGATGCCTCATGATTCCTTGCCCGATGGAATGCCAGGCATCTCCAAACTGATGCAGTTCAATACAGATCTCTACTCCGGCGCCCGCCCCCAGGGAATCGGAGGCACTCAGTCACTTTACGAATTCGGAGTAAGAACGATTATCAGTGTCGATTCGACTCCGCCATATCAGCATTCTGCTGACTTACCGGGCATCTCGCTGATCCACATCCCTCTCACCTATAGCGGGCCAGATGAGCAGCAAATTCTTGATCTCACTACCGCCTATGTAATGGCCCGCGGAAACGGGAAGGTATACATACATTGCCATCATGGAATGCACCGAGCGCCGACTGCGTGTGCGCTCATATCAATAGCGATAGGAATTTCCACTCCCGAGCAGACACAAGTGAAAATGGAAGCCATAGGTACTTCGAGGCAGTATCCAATGCTCTGGGAATCAGTCGACGTGCAGACGCCCATACACATGCTCGATGTAGTTTCCAATATGAAAAGTCTACCTCGGGCAGTAACTGCATCAGACATTGCATCTGCCATGACGATGATCGATGAGGCACTAACGCAGCTCGCACAAATCAAGAACCATGGATGGTCTATCCCCGCCGACCACCCTGATCTAGCGCCGGCAGCATCCGCTGGTTTTATCTCTGAAACACTTCGGAACTTGCACTCAATCACTCAATGGAGAAAATTCGGCCTTGAATTGATTGATGCCAAAGCTGCCGTGAATGCCGCTGCCACGCTAGAGAAATCTCTCTTGTTGGATCCAAGAAACACTGAAGTACTGGACATGCAGTTCGATCTGGTCAGGCAATCCTGCACGCTATGTCATGCAAAGTTGAGAAACTTTCGCTGCAGTGCAGGGTCGCCTTAATGGTGGCAAGGTGATGCCAACCACGATAGTGCAACAGGAATCGATGACTTTATGGATCTCATTGCAAGTCGAGATTCTGCATGGGCGTAGGGCAAGCAGTGCGCATAGTCACGGCGGTGCCGCTTGCAACTACTTGTTTAGCAGTGGCTTCGAACTCAGGCCTGCAGCCTTCCAAGCTGAATGTCGCGCGTTCGAATCGCGTCACCCGCTTTGATTCCTCGACCTCCAGCGGTGCCCCCTACTGCTCTGGAGGCGGATCCGCCATGACGTCGATCAAGTGCGCAAGATATGTCCGAATGCCGGCGTGCCCCCGATCGAGCGACACGCCAAGATCATGCTGCACGTCATCGGTCATGAACATATTGCGTGGCTTCTCAGGACTGGTGAGGTCGATGTCAGCAGTGATGCCGAGCAGATCGGCTGCCATGACCGCGAGGTCGCCCCACCTGGCGTAGCAGTCTGCGAGGTGATACACGCCACAGGTCTTCTTCAGGGCAGCGAGGGTGGCGGCCGCGACATCATCGACGTGTACAAACTTGCCGCCACCGGCCCGTGCGTACGCTCCATCGCGCCGAAGAGCTGTGATGATCGGCGATCCGATGCTCCGATTCAGGAGCGGATCGATGCCATACACCGCAGAAGGTCGAATGGCCGCAAATGGCTGGCCACACTCGGCGTGGCGAGCCCAGAGGTGGGCCTCGACCGACGCCTTGGCAGCGCCGTATTTCGAACCGGGACGCGTTGGATGATCCGCATCGAGGCGTCCATTCCAACGATCGAGGATCACATGATGCACCGCCACCGAACTCATGTAGACGAACGGTCGGCCACCTGCCGCGTGGAGCATGGCGATACTCCCTTCGACGTTGGTCCTTAGGTGGCGAGCGAGGTCGCCACTCTTTACGACATCCCAATCGAAACTGTTGTGAATGATGGCGTCAGCGCCATCGAGCAATAAGGCGACTGCCGCCGGGTCGTCGTGTGTGCCTTCGACGAATCGGTGGACGACCTTCGCCACGTGCGAACGCTGGCTCGTCGGCCGAACGAGACCAACCACCTCGTGCCCCGCCGCCGCGGCCTGCCGGGCAATGACCGATCCGATAAATCCACTCACACCTGTCAACGCGATTCGCATGATGGAGGACAGAGTAGCGGGTCCAGCGGTAATTGGCGAATAGCGCAACCAAACACACTCCCGAGCGGTTTCTCGTGCGAAAAATCCAGGCTGCTCGTACACTCAAGCCAAAATGGAGTCTCGCTCATGCAACGTATCAACCACATGCTCTCTCCCAAGAAGTCCAGTACCCGCTGTGGCTTCCTGCAAACCATCACCGCGGCAGTAGTGATCACTGCCGGCAGCCTCGGCACGGTGGCCATAACGGACGCGGCTGTCACGGATGATCAAACATCGCAGGATCGTCCCGTGAATGCCGACAAGGCGCCTATGAAGATCCATGATGTCGTGCTCCGTGTCACCAGTGCGCTGACCAAGGGCGACATCAACCCGGCACAAGCAGCCGAACTCATCCTCGCCGCGCAGCAGAAGATCAAGTCAACGAACGCCTATGCCGACTACAAGCAGAAGCTCATCGCAGACTTCAAGTCCGGCAAGATCACCCGCAAAGAGATCGGTTCCAAACTTGATGCCCACCAGAAGCAGCTGGACACCAAGATGATCAAAGACTTCAAGGAACGAATAAATGCCGCTGTCAAGCGTGGCGCCATGAGCTCTGAGGAAGTACGCCAAGTCTGGGGAATTCACAAGAGAATTTCGAAGCAGACCTCCAAGACCATCACCCGCGAGGACTACGCCGCCGCTCAAGCCGAGATGCAGGCCATGGTTGATAAAGGCGAGATAACGCAAGC
>CAVOCO010000195.1:0-3865 GCA_963694215.1 Phycisphaerae bacterium | reverse complement strand
CCGCCAGTGTGGGAGGGCGGCCCCACGGCGTGGATTGTGTTGCCACCAACTCGCCGTGGCAGTTTACAGATGCAGTCAAGCGAGACGGCGATGCTTCAGGCGACTCGCAGGCTGCTTGCAGATGGGCAGGGCGTGATGCTCAATCTCTTCCCGAGTACCGGACCGAAGATTGGGCAGGTGGATGCGTGGGCGAAACTTGCATCTGAACTTGGCATTGCCGCATCGACCGGTACCGTCTTGCTGCGTGATGTTTCAGTGCCAAACCAGAAGCTTCCCCCGGAAGCCGTGGTTGAACTTGCCGAATTCCCCGTAGACCATCCAGTAGCCGCCGCTTTGCATGGGCAGTCGTTGCTGCTGCCACTGGCCATTCCATTGCACGCCACGCATGCCGATGCGATCGTGCTCGGCCATGTTGAGCCAAGCCGAGACTTGTGGATTGAGGACGACTGGCGAGCGATCGTCTCAGCCGATCGCCGGCTTCGACGTCACTTGCCTACGTTTGATCCCGAGATGGTGCTCACTGAGCCGGTGCCTGTAGTCATAGCTCGTGAGTTTGCGGGTGGAGGCCGCGTATTGGTCATTGGCAGCGGTAATTGGATGCGGACCAGCGTTGCCGACGCGGCGACGAATGCCGGGGGCGACCGAGTGACATTGGTGCATCCAGGCAACCACGAACTCATGCTCGCTGGAACGGCGTGGCTCTCAGGCCTCGATGACCGCATCGCACGCGGGGCATTGAGCCAAGAAGTCGCGCGGCTTCGGAGCATTGATTCGGGCACCAGATCGTTTTGGGCATGGATCGTGCTCGGACTGTTGCCGGTTGGCTCACTGGCCGCTGGATTTTTCGTGTGGTCGTGGAGGCGTAGCTAATGCGGTGGTCGACGGTTTATGTGGTATGGGCACTGGCACTTGCGAGCGTGGCCACTGCGTGGTTCTGGTCGGATCCGGGTGATGCCCAGCGAGGCCCCGTACGTGGAACGGCCATGGCCGAGCTCACCGGCGCGATTGATGACATCAGTCATATTGAACTTGACCGAGACGGGCACCACTGGGTCTTCGATCTTGAAGCGGACGGCTGGTGGCAGACTTCGCCATTTCGTCATCGCATGCGAGGCGAATTGCTTGCAAGATTCCCTGCGACGGTTGTGTCTCTTGAAGTGCTTGATGCGATGGACGCGAATTCACCAGATTTGCCAGGGTTGGCGGCCATCGGACTTGATCCACCTGCTGCTCAGGTGACGCTGCAGGCAGGTCCAGATGGCCCGCTGCAGCGGCTGGACCTTGGCCGGCGCGGCATGGCCGGCCGAGCATGGGCGTCCCGCCCGGGGGATGAACAGTCACCATCGCAAATTCTAGTCGTTGATGGGGCACTTCATGAGTTACTTGAGCAAGAACCCCCTGAGACATGGCGTGACCTGCGGCTCTTCCCTGGACTGAGCGTGAATGCTGATCGGATTGAGCGAACAGTTTCAGGTGAGACACTGACACTTGAGCGAGACGGACGCAGATGGCGCATCACATCGCCGCTGCCAACGCGGGCTGATGACGCATTTGTCATGCAGCACATTGGTGAGCTCGCAAGCACGCGAGCAGAGGCGGTCATGATCGATCAACCCGCAAGCCTTGACGCCTTCGGTCTGCATCCGCCGCTCGCACGCGTAAGCGTGCATGAGCAAGGAAGGCAGCACACGGTGTTGGTAGGCGACCGCGTTGGCGGGGCAAGCCAGAATCGATACGCGATGATCAAAGGCGTGCCATCGGTGCTCCAAATCGCAGCGCGCGACGTGAGTAAAATGCTTGGCGATCCATCGACACTCGTTGGTCATACAGGTACGGATGTCACCCCCCCTGATATCAGTGGAATCAGAATTGTTACGCTCAGCGATGATCTTCTTCTTGAACGCACGCTTGATGAGTGGTTTTCTCCCGAGCGTGGCGAGGCAATCGCATCACGCGTCGAACAACTACTCGGCGTGCTCACAACGAGCCGCGCGGCAGAGGTCATCTTGCACGAGACGTACCCTGCAGATCTCGAAGTCGCAGTGATTACGTTGCTCGATGCTGCAGGAGGACCACTGGACACGGTTCGCGTTCTTCGCGAGCTGCGACCACCTGCTGGTCAAGGTCGCTGGGCGCTTGAGAATGGCGATCGCGTCTTGCGTGTGATGGCACCTGACACCGAAATTCCCCTGAGTGTTGCAGACTTCGGTCTTGCGAGCGACAACTAGCCCAGGGCATCATCGGCAACGTGATAGTGCGGATCTTCAATTACATTAACTTCCACCATTGATCCAGCCTTGCTGAGCAGTTGTCTGCAGTCGGAACTCAAGTGACGCAGGTGCAGTTTCTTGCCGAGGCGATCGTATCGCTCGGCAAGATTGTCGATTGCTTCAATTGCGGAATGGTCCGACACGCGGGTGTGTTGGAATTCGATCACGACATCATTTGGGTCGTTTTTGGGATCAAAGAGGTCGAGGAAGCTTTTGATGGATCCAAAGAATAGCGGCCCATGAAGGGTGTAGATCTTTGATCCGTTGGCGTCTATTTCTGTTCCTGCATGAATGACCTGCGCATGCTTCCACGCGAATACTAAGGCAGACACAATTACGCCAATAAAGACGGCCATTGCGAGGTCGGTAAAGACCGTAACGGCTGAGACAAGCACAATGACAAAGGCGTCAGAACGGGGGATCTTGTGCAGCACACGGAAACTCGACCATTCAAACGTGCCAAGAACCACCATGAACATGACGCCAACAAGGGCTGCTACCGGCACCATCTCAATAAGACCAGATGCAAACATTACAAATGCAAGTAAGACGAGGGCGGCGGTCACGCCCGATGTGCGGCCACGGCCGCCTGAATTGATATTGATCATCGACTGGCCAATCATCGCGCAGCCACCCATCCCACCAAAGAATCCGCACGTGACGTTTGCAGCGCCCTGTGCTACGCACTCTTTGTTCCCGCGGCCACGCGTGTCAGTGAGTTCATCCACTAGGGTCAGCGTCAACAGCGATTCAATCAGGCCGACGGCGGCGAGAATGACGGCATAGGGCAAGACAATGCGAAGCGTCTCAAACGTCAGTGGCACCATTGGAATCGAAAACGTCGGGAATCCACCATGCAGCGTGGCCTCGGCGTTTCCAGTCATTGATTGAAGATAATCGACGATGGTTGGCGCATTGAGCCCAAACGCCATGACTACAACAGTAATGCCGACAATCGCAACAAGGGATGGCGGTACAGCCTTGGTAACCTTCTGCAGTGTGAAGATCCCCACCATCGTGGCGGCCACGAGGGCGAACATGGTGTAGAGCTGCTCGCCTTGCATCCAGTGCATGACACCATTGCCGTCTACTGTCTTGAATTGCCCGAGTTGCGCGAGGAAGATGACGATGGCAAGCCCGTTGACAAAGCCCAGCATTACAGGATGCGGCACCATGCGAATAAATTTTCCCAGATGCAGTACGCCGGCGAGCACTTGTAACACGCCCATGACCACGATGGCCGCAAACATGTACTCAATGCCATGTGTTGCGACAAGGGCCACAAGCACCACTGCGATGGCCCCGGTTGCCCCTGAAATCATGCCCGGCCGGCCGCCAAAGACCGCTGTGATAAAGCCAATGATAAAGGCTGCATGCAGCCCAACAATCGGATCAACCCCAGCGACAAATGCAAATGCCACCGCTTCTGGCACAAGCGCAAACGCCACCGTGATCCCCGAGAGGATGTCCAAGCGAAGCCGTACTTGTGGATTGCTTTGAAGTTTGAACATGGCGATTGACAGGAAAAGATGCGGAGTCTACATGAAACCCCGGTCTGGCGGCATGTTAGCGCGATCTCGACTCAACTCCGGGTA
>CAVOCO010000194.1:0-3867 GCA_963694215.1 Phycisphaerae bacterium | reverse complement strand
AGACACGTCAATCGCATCAGCAAAGCTTTGAGCCTGCACAAGTGCATTTTGGCCTTGCGTTGCATCGAGTACGAGCAGTACTTCGTGGGGAGCATCTGGAATACGTTTGGCCAGGACGTCTCGCATTTTGACTAATTGCCGCATCAGCCCCGATTCAGTGTGCATGCGGCCTGCTGTGTCAACAAGTAGGACATCAACATCTCGGGCAGTGGCAGCATCGATGGCATCCCACACGACAGCCGCCGGATCTGCTCCGGCTGATCCACGCACCACATCGACGCCAAGTCGGTCTCCCCACGTGACGAGCTGTTCAACAGCACCAGCCCGAAAGGTGTCGGCCGCGGCAAGAAGTACGGACTTCCCATCGCTGCGGATGGCGTGTGCAATTTTGGCAACCGATGTTGTCTTTCCGACCCCATTGACGCCCGCGACCAAAATGACCAGTGGCCGATGTGCACTTGTTGCAAGCGGGACGCGTTGGCCGAGCCGCTCGGTGAGTTGAGTTTGGAGGAAGGCAATGGCATCCTCGCCACGTTCCATCTGACCCGCTGCTGCATCGGCACGCATGGCCGCGATGATTTCGCCTGTGGCCTTGGTTCCAACGTCTGCTTGGAGGAGGTACGACTGGATGGAATTGATGGTTGTCGCGTCTATTCGGCGGCCCTTGAGCAGCTTGGTCAGTGGGCTGCCAAGTGTTGACCGCGTGCGGTTGAGGCCACGCTTGATCGCGCCAATCGTCGTTCGAAAAAGTCCCATATGCAGTTCAGTCTGTGTGATCAGGTGCCGGTAGTGTGTCCGGCTCAATCGGTGGAGGAGCGTTCTCAAGTGCTTGGCGGTAGGCGTCCAATACACCGTTGACGAATTTAGGTGACTGTTCGGTACTGAATTCGCGGGCAAGTTCAACCGCTTCATCAATGGCGATTGCGGCAGAGACCCTTCCGCTTCGCATTTCCCATGCGGCCAATCGTAGTACGCCACGATCAACGCATGGCTGGCGATGAATGGGCCAGTCCGTCGAAAGTGTTGCGATGAGCGCATCAGATTCGGCTCGGCCATTCCATGCATCGTGGGCGAGTGCCGTTGCGTCTTCAATGAGGCGTTCGGGCACGTCGCCTGCAAGCAGGCCACCCCGCACGCTTTCGGGGTCATCGTCGCGACCGGCATCGAATTGGCATAAGGCCAGCATGGCGCCGCGACGAATTTCATGAAGATCGTTCATGTGTTGGAATTCCAAGAAATCGACCGGAATGAGTGAATTTGTGAAAGTACTGCGTTCATCGCTTCAATGCCTTTGTTGCCCTTTGACCCGCCCGCGCGAGCCTGAGCTTGTGCCATCGTGTCGCAGGTCAGTACGCCAAGAGCAATTGGAACGCCGGTGAACACACTGAGCTCGGCCAGCGTGTTGCACACCGCCTGGTTGATCCACCGATCGTGAGAGGTATCACCCTTGATGACACATCCGAGGGCAACGTACGCATCTGGCGTTGGGTCAAGCCGCTCGTGCATGGCCATGATTGTGGAGGGCAATTCCCATGTGCCAGGGCATCTGATGACGGTGAGATCGCCAGAATCTGCAAACGTGTCTCGTGCACCCCTGATGAGGGCTTCCATAATGTCTTCGTACCACAGCGAGGCGGCAACTGCGATTCGCAGTGGATGATCTGGCTGTACGGCTGAAGTCGTCACGAATCGTTTGTCCAGGGGAGGTGGGAGAGTCAGTGGATCGTCACGACGAACCGCAGAGGGGGCTATCGTACCGCGCAGGCGCTGATGAGTACGCACGGAGCGTGGAGTTGACATGAGCCGGATTCGCGATCAGAACATTCGGGGAAGTATCGCCTTCGGGGCTGCGTGCGACGCTGCGCTGAGCGTGGTCTTGGCCGCCCGCGTCCAAGTGGAGGGGCCATCGCCAGAACTTGCTTCACTGCTCACCATGATGGGACTCGCTGGCGTGGCTGCTGCGGGCCTGGTCGCATATGGAGCCGCGCTCAATGATCTCTTCGACCGGCGCCGTGACGCGGTTGTTGGGGGGCGATCTTCGGTGAGCGTAGAGCGAACCACCGGCCCCAATATCATTATTGTTGTGGGGGCGCTGCTACTGGCCCTTTTTGCGGCTGTCACGCTTGGCCGAGAACCAGCATATGTCACGTTGGTCCTTGCCACATTGTTGCTGTTTCATACTGCCGTGGCGCGGTTCATTCCTGCCATTGGTTTGGTCATGCCGGGGGCCGTACTTGCCGGGTTGATGCTGATTCCCAATTGGCAGATGCCGATGCCTATCGCGGTATGGCTTGCCATGACGATTGTGGTGATAGCTGCGGTGGGGGTTCACGTGCTTGCAGAGAAGCGTCCGAGAATTTCTCGGCGAGCAGCGGCGGTCGTATTTGCAGGATGGATCATGATGTCAGGCGTGGTGCTTGGTCTTCGCGCCGGGCTTGGCTCGTCATTCTGGCCTGATGGACTGTCTCCCCTCGTGCTTGTTTGGCCGCTTGTTGTTGTCGTTGGATTGGGTGTTGTACTGCGTTGGAAGATTCACGCGGCGAGTACCCGGCGTCACGCCGCAGCCAATGTTATTCGGTACGTGGCATTGTGGCAGCCACTGATGGCGGCCTCCTGGTGCGCTGGCATTGGTGACTGGGTTGCGGCAGGCATCTTCGCCGCCTTGGGCATCGTTGGACTTCTTGCTGTCGGCGGATATCGAGAGCTGGCAGGAATGTCAGGGCCACCTACGCAGTGGCGGTAAGTTGGCGTACGCTATCGGCTGACGTGCATTGTGTCTTTGCGGTCACTGGCGACGCCGAGGTACGGCAAGACACTGTCCACCACATCTCGAACGACAGGGCCGGCGGTTGAACCGCCGTACCACTTGCCAAGTGATCGGTCGGGATCGTCAATGACACACAAGACCACAATTCGAGGCGACAGGACTGGAGCTCCAGCGATGAAACTCGAAACGTAGCGATCCTCGTGATACCCGCCGCCTTCAGCTTTGGGCAGCTGCGCTGTTCCGGACTTGCCAAACATGGTGTACAGATCAGATTGAGCACGCCGCCCGGTACCTTCAGTCATGACACGCTGCATTGTGCTGCGGGTGAGCGCGGCGATTTCTGGCGTGAAGATTTGCGTTGGTACAACCGGCCGCGGGCCGCTTCTGGCGTGGAGTGTGGCTGCGGGCATGCGTCCATCACACGCGAAGACGCAGAAGGCCTGAGCCATTTGAACGGGAGTGACAGCAATTTCGTGCCCCATGGCGACCGAAGTCTGTGTGTAGTCAGACCAGTTTCGCTCGCTTGTGACGATGCCGATAGTTTCGCCGGGTATGCCACACTTGGTCGATTTCCCAAAGCCAAGTTGGGCGACCAGCGATCGCATCACATCCCGCTTCATGCGTTCGGCAACAATCGCCATGCCGCTATTGAGTGATTTGACAAGCACCATGCGCCATGTGGTCGGCCCGTGATAATGCGCGTCCCGAATGCGGCGTCCAAAGGTGGTGCGGTGTGGCCCGTTCGATGGCGTCGGCAGTGTCTCGTCAGGAGTTGCCAGTCCGTGCTGGGTGGCTGCAGCCCAGATAAAGGGTTTGAAGGTTGAACCTGGCTCATATGGATCGGTAACACAACGGTTGCGCCGCAGACGTGGCCGCGTTTCGGCCGATCCGCGATCGATGTCTGCGACGGCAAGCAGTTCACCGGTCTGGCAGTCCATGACCACTATGCGGCCGCCACCCGCCCCATATTCCTCAACAGCTTCGCTGAGTCGCAGTTCCGCGAGCCGCTGAATAGCGAGGTCAATACTAAGCCGAATAGATCGCCCGTCGTTTCCGGCATCAAATCCGTCAGGTGGAATCCACATGGTCCGCCGACTCGC
>CAVOCO010000193.1:0-3875 GCA_963694215.1 Phycisphaerae bacterium | reverse complement strand
CGCGCAGCGTCACCCAGGACGCAGTGTCCACTCACGTGGGCGGGGACCATATCGGCGAGGTCTTGAAGGGTTGTTCCCATTTCCAAAGTAGTCACGAAGCCATCAGCGAGGTCGCAGGCCCCCGGTCCAATGGCGCCGATGCCCGTCAATGTGCCGGTCGGTATATTCCAGCTCAATACGGTGTGTCCATCTGATGATCCATGGCTACTCCATGGCAACACAAGCGTCTGCACCTGTTCGCCGAACTGAGTGCCGGCCCAGCTGACCTGTGGCAACGTGTGGCATACATGAGCAATAGCGGTTGGATCCCATGCAGCATGTCCGCCTAGAATCGTCTCGGCGGCAATGCGGCCTTGCTGCGCCGCAGCTCCGGCATGCAGTGGGGGGCCAGTGCAGTCGCCTGCTGCCAGGATGCGTGATTCACTGGTTTGCATTCGGTCGTTGGTGTCGATCCATCCATCAACCTGTTTGATTGAAGTGGTTTCGATGCCAAGTTCGGCTGTCATGCTCACGCGATCGGCAGCGTCAACGATGATCGACGCGGCATGTTCTTCGGTGAAGTCCCCCATGATTACGTCAAAAGGAACGGCCTTTACAAGCAGGTCGGCAAGTTCGCTGGGAATGCCAGGAAGCACTTGGTTTCCGCAGCAAACCAGGGTGGTCTTGGCCCCGAGTCCAGAGGCTATATAGGCAGCTTCGATTGCGACTGGTGAGTTTCCAAGCACGGTCACGGGCCTGTTGATGTCTTCTGGGTGTGTGACGAGATGGCCAACAGAGATGACTCCATCTACACCATCGAGGCTTGGGTGCGGAGATCGTCTACTTCCAGTACAGATAACGGCTCGCTTGAATCGGAGGCGATGGACATGCTCTCCAGCAACTTGTACTTCGCGGCTGCTCAGAAATCGGGCCGTGCCTTGGATAACGGAGATGTCGTGCGTGGAAATCAAGTCGGCACGCACAGCCGCGGCCCGGTCTTGAAACGCCTTGGCATGGCGACGGATCACCGATAGATCTGGTTGACTGAGTCCGGGCGTTATTCCAAATTCAGCAGCCATGTTTGCAGCGAGTAGTGCGTTCAGCAGTGTGCGCCGCGCGGCAACCGAGTCGACCTTGTCTGGGTCGGTGGAGTCGACAATGGTTATCTTGCGGCCGTTGCGAGCTGCGGCTTCTGCGCAGGCGTATCCAGCTGGGCCACCCCCGATGATCACCACATCGGCGTCCATTGCAAATTCACCGACAACCATAGGAGGAGTGTACGTCGCCCCGGGGAGATGCGGGCCAGTAGTCCCAAGCTGATGCGCGGAGTGACGTTGTCTACGGTGAGGCTGGGAGTAGATGCACAGCCGCCCCGTCACGAGGGCGACGGGGCGGCTGGAGATTCAGAATTGGCCAGTCGTGGAGTACATCGACTCCCGATTACCAGAGCGGCGAAGCCGCGCTATTCGCTGTACGTGGCAAGGGTTTCCTTGAGTCCGTCCTTCATGCGGCCATCCTCAGCAAGGGTGATTGCCTTGGTTTCAAGCTCAATGGCTTTGGCCTTGTTGCCGAGCTCCCAGTACACACGGGCAAGCGTGTCGATGATGGAAGCATCGTTGTGCTTCGTGATTTCATCTGCACGAGTAGCGGCTTTGAGGGCGAAGGCGAGGTCTCGCTTGGCGACATCCTCAGAGTCGGCGACAGCCCATGCGAGCATATTGAGCATGCCGGCATTGTCCCAGTTGTTCGTCATAAGCTTCTTGCCGATGGCGTATCCCTTGCCAGCTGTGGCAGCGTCTCCAAGCAGGAAGTTGAAGTGCATTGCCATGACGTTCTCGTTGTTCGGGAACTCCTTGCTCAATGCATCAAACGCTGCAGCGGCGCCAACACGGTCGCCAGAACGCTCAGCCATCATGGCCTTCATTGTCATCTCGCGGCCTTTGGTAGCGAAGCGTTGTTCTTCAACGATCTCTGCCTTGGCGGCAGCGCGGTCCCATGTTCCTGCGAGGTACTGGTTCAGGACGCTGTCAAGTGAACCGGGGTGGCCAATCCACTCAATCACACCCGTCTTACCAACGAGAAAGGCTGCAGGAATGCCATTTTGGCCGGCTGGTTTCATCCAGTGGTCAGCCATGTAGCCGTCGTCATCGATGGCGATGGTGTAATTCATCGCGTCGCCCTTGCTGGTCACAAAATCGCCAACCTTTGTTTCACGCGCAGCCTGGGTCTCTTCCCGTTGCCACACGGCGGTACTCATGAACTGCACGTCGTTCTTCTTGTATTCCTTCTGCATCTTGGTGAGATGAGGAATCTGAGCGATGCAAGGTCCGCACCACGTGGCCCAGAACTCCATGACGTACGTGTTGCCTGGCTTGAAGCCCTTGACAGGTGTGCCCTTGAAGTACTTGGCAACCTTGACGGTCGGAGCCTTGTCGCCAATGGTCAGTGCAAGTACTTTCTTTTGATCGGCATCTGATTGCTCAGGGTGCTCAGGGTGCTCAGGATGCTCAGGATGCTCAGGATGCTCAGCTGGTTTCTCAGCAGGATGTTCCGGGTGATCAGGGTGATCAGGGTGGTCCTGTGCAAAGCTCGTAGCGGAGAAAGTAAAGGCCAGTCCGGCCACGATGGCGGCAAAATGTCGCATGGGTTTCCTTTCAAAATGGAGACTCTTCCCAACCTGTGAACAATAGCAGGGCACTTCAGGGCAGGGGGCGTCTTCAGAGAGCAAACCGCATGGGGTGCTCGAGATCATCGATTACATGGCCAATAAACGGCACTTCGCGGCCTCCGTCGACCAAGCGATGATCCATCGAGTGGCTGAGGGGAAGGATCAATCGCGGAACAATATCGCCCTCAACGACCCATGGCATTAACTGTGCTCGGCCCACAGCGAGGCAAGCCACTGTGCCTGGTGAGATGATCGGTGTCGAGTATCGCGTTCGTCCCATGGCGCCCGCGTTGGAGATGGTGTACGTCGCTCCACGCGTATCGTCGACACTAAATGCGCCACTGCGTGTGTTATGCGACATGACCGCGAGATGATCAGAAATTTCACCCACGCCCATCGACTGCACATTGCGGATGACAGGCGCAATAAGTCCGCGTGGTGTATCAACACCGATGCCGATATTGACGTAATCATGGAACACGATCTCATCGCGATCCACATCGATCGAGGCATTGAGAATGGGGTGTTTCTGAATAGCGCGGCAGACAGCTCGCATGACGAAGGCTAGCGTCGTAATGCGGCGGTCTGGATGACCAGAGTCTGTAAAGGATCGCCGGGTGGCATCAAGTTCAGTGATGTCTGCATCATTGCAATCGGTGACATGTGGAATCGTTTGCCATGATGTTTCCATGACACGAGAAATGGCCCGCCGTGCTTGAGTCAAGCTTTGCCGCACAATAGTGCCATATTGATCGGTATCTGGCACGCCTTCGAGTTCGGTTGTTGGGCTGCTGATCGTCGGGGCGATTCTCGCAACTGGAACGGGCACATTTGATGTCCTGACCGCTGGTGGATCAATTTGGCTCGTTGGCTGTTCTTGCGGGGACTGATCAAGGTCTGTCCGGGTGACGCGTCCTCCTGGTCCGGAACCATCTACATCATGCAGGTCAATCCCTTGCTCCCGAGCGAGCCGCCGAACCGATGGCGATGCGGGCGGACGCCGCCTATGTGCAGTTGGTGTCGCAGGCGGCGATGACTTCGCTTGTGATGGAGCCGATCCGTTGTCATTGTGGTCATTGCTCGGCGGCGATGCTGCAGCGTTGCTTGTCTCAAACGTCACCATGACATCGCCAACGTGAACAAGCGCCTGTTCACTCACGTGTACTTCACTGACCCGGCCAGTGAATGGAGATGGAATCTCAACGGCCGCCTTGTCTGTCTCGACTTC
>CAVOCO010000192.1:0-3896 GCA_963694215.1 Phycisphaerae bacterium | reverse complement strand
CACTCACCTGCTGCAGCATGGATCGACCCGGCTGCACAGGTGCATTGAGCGTGCAGGGCACATCAAGATGCCAGGCACTTTCAACCGGCGACCACAGCCGAAGAATGCCAGAGGCCTCCTCGATACCATTATGATCGAGCGCGCAGGTCCATTTGACACCAACATTCAATTCCCACTGACCGGGGCGAGCTTCAACGACGCGCCCCCCCATGTAGGACGGAAAGACGCCCGCGACCACGCAGATCGCAGCAGATTCTGTTCTATTGGCCGCATGCACCGAGGCTGGCGTCATCCACACCACGCTCGCCACACCCAAGGCACTCACACAGAGGGCGGCAATAGCCCATTTTCGCTTGTTCCCAGCAGAGTCCACAATCATGATTCCTTCTTTCCACCCCAGCCACTATGGCCTTTCCACTCCAGCCACCATGACCGGATATTGCCGCCTGTGCGGCATCAATTCTGTCGACAATAAGAACCCTCAACCATTGCCGGATGCTCAAAAACTGGGACACTGCCTCGATATGAGCCCTCAGGCAAAGCATCCAAACCGCGCAGGTGTTCTTGCCCGCGCAATCCTCTCTACGCTGCTGTTCACGATCGTGGGCTGCGCATCGCCCGGAGCCACCTCGTACCAGCACATTACAAATGGCATGAGTGAAGCCCAGGTGCAGGAAGTGCTCGGACCACCTTCATCGAAACTGAAGCAATCCCCAGCAGGTGCCGATCAGACTTGGACCGAACGATGGCACTGGAGTGACAATTTGGGCACGCTCGCAAGCAGCGTGGCCATCCCAGACCAGCCGCCTGCGCCGCAGCTGGGCACTGTGTGGTTTGATTCATCGGGCCTCGTCGTCCGCTTCCAGACCCCTCGTCCACGGTCAGCCGAGCCCCTTGATACACCGTGGCTTCCACCAGCAATCCCAGCCCGATAGAATGCGGTGCTCTACTCAAGCACATCACGCAGAAGCAGATCAAAGACTATGACGACCCCACCACAATCAACACCATCACTATTGGCAGCAGATATTCCTGATGTTCAGGGACGCGAAGACTCTCGTCAGGTGGCGATTGATCGGGTTGGCGTCAAGGGCATTCGCTATCCGATCACGGTCGAGACGATGACCGGTGGACATCAGGCTGTAGACGCCACTTTCAATATGTACGTTTCGCTCGCAGCAGATCGGAAGGGCACGCACATGAGCCGCTTCCTCGAAATGCTCAACCAATTCCAATCTGGCATGACTCCAGATCGAGCAATTGAGCTGTGTCAACTGCTGCGGACCACGCTGGATGCAGAACGGTCCCACGTCGAGATGACGTTCACCTACTTCATCGAGAAGACGGCCCCAGCCTCAGGCAAGAAAGGCCTGATGGACTACACCATCCGCATGGTGTGCGATTCGTCTACTGAAGGCGACACCTTCATTCTCTCAGTCGCGGCTCCTGCAACAAGCCTCTGCCCATGCTCCAAGGAAATTTCGGCATACGGCGCGCACAACCAACGGTGCCTCATCACAGCCGACGTGCAAATGAACAAGATGGTGTGGATCGAAGAACTTGTATCGCTCGTCGAGTCATCCGCAAGTTGCGAGGTATACAGCGTGCTCAAGCGACCAGACGAAAAAGTCGTAACCGAGCTTGCCTATGACAACCCTAAGTTTGTGGAAGACATTGTGCGCGACCTCGCACGGACCTTAGACAGCGATGGCCGCATCAATTGGTATCACATTCACAGTGAGAACTTCGAGTCAATTCACTCGCACAATGCGTACGCTGAAATCGAACGCGGCACCAAGAAGCCGTAGTCCAGAGCAAGATGCCGAAGCCGTCAAAGATGGGCCCTAGGGGGCCTCACTTGCCACCGTATCAATAGCCGCCGTATCTGCCGTATCCATAGCCGCCGCCGCCATATTGATTGCCGGCGTAGGTCTGATTGTACGAGTTTGGACCATACTTCATGGAGTACTTATAGGCCTTCAATTTAGCATCCGTGTTGAACTTGTGCTGCGTCCACGCTTGCTTGAGGTAGGCGGCGTGCTGCTTCTTCTTGACAACCTGCCAAGCGGCGTACTGATCAGCAGCCTTCGTTGCTGTCTCGGCGTTTTTCTTCTGACTTGCAGCTGCCACTTCCTTCTGCTTTGCAACCATCGCTTCGTGATGCGACTTGGCTTGGCCGTGTGACCACGTGCTGAAGTCATCGAGCTTGCCCTTGGAATGAAGACAATCACTGAGGTGCTGCACAGTGGCCATCGCAGTTTGCAACTTGTCCCAACTGGACCTTGTAAGCGTCGTGTACGAGCGAACCTCGCTCGCCGTTGCATTCTTTGGAAGGGTACTTGTTGGCGCGGACTGCTCATGGTCGACAGCAATCTCCAAAGCCTGCTCAAAGCTCATGGCCATGCCATGCTGGTCATTGCTTGATGGAGTTGCGCATGCATCGCCCATTCCGGCTGAGGCCACGTAGCCCTCAAGCGCCTTCTGATGCAGCAGCGCATCCTGCAACTTGCTTGATGCTGCGTTATTCATATTTTCTAGCGCCCCGAGTGTGACACCGAGATTCGCGGGCGCATCATCCGAAGCCCCACCCTGAGCGAGCGCGGGACCAGTCAGCGTGAGCGTGGCGAGGAGTGTGAAAGAGCCAATTGATCGAACAAACATGGTGTCATCTCCAAAGTGCAAAGAACCTGAACCCCCATCCATCGCGGGTTCGCCTGCGAGGGGCCGGAGAGTATAGGCCCTCCGATATTGACAGATCGATCTCAACCGCTTCCACATTGAGAGTGATATCATCGAAGCACCGCCAGCCGCTTTCTCGCGTCAGGCAAGAGAAGGACTCACTAATGTCAACTTGCACACTCTCACGGCGGGGATCTGAGGCCCCAGCATCACCGATTCGGGCTCTTGAAGGGCTTGCCCGCGATACCGCCGCCCGCGGCATTACGGTCCACGCCCTCAATATCGGACAGCCCGATATTGCTACGCCGCCCGAAATGATCAAGGCCTATCAAAACTTTAACGACACGGTGCTCGCCTATTCACCGAGCGATGGATTCCCTGAACTCCGCGAATCAATCGCTTCGTGGTACACCAGCAGCGGGAGCCTATACCGACCCGTGGAAGCCGATGACATTGTTGTCACCACTGGTGGATCAGAAGCCCTTCTATTCGCAATGGCAGCTGTGGCAGATCCAGGTGACGAGATTCTCGTATGCGAGCCGTACTACACGAACTATGCCGGATACGCCCACCTGCTGAGCGTTGAGGTCTCGCCTGTCACGCTCTCGGTCGAGGATGGATTCCGTGTGCACCCCGATAAAATTGCCGAGGCCATCACCGGCAAGACACGGGCGCTCGTTCTCCCAACCCCGGGCAACCCAACAGGCGCGATCATCTCAGCAGAGGACCTCGCCGCCATCGCTGCCATCTGTGTCGAACATGACATCTTCTTTATCTGTGATGAGGTGTATCGCGAGTTTGTCTACGACGTACCCGCGGGCACACGCGCAGCCTCACTGCTCGATCAACCTATCGCGGATGAATATGCCATCGTCATTGACTCCGTCTCCAAACGGTACAGCGCCTGCGGCGCTCGTATGGGATGGCTCGTCACCCGAAACGCCGAAGTGCGCGAAGCAGCATTGCGATTCGCGCAAGCACGCCTCTCACCAGCAACTGTTGACCAATACGCCACGCAAGCTGCATTGACCGTGCCAGAATCATGGTTCAAAGATGTTATCGCCGAGTACCAAGCACGGCGTAATCTGCTTGTCGAAGGACTGCGTGGCATTGGCCTCGATGTCACCATGCCACAAGGCGCTTTCTACCTTGCCATCCCGCTTCCGGTCGACGACGCCAATGAATTCTGCCGCTGGCTCGTTGGCGAGTTTGATCTT
>CAVOCO010000191.1:0-3897 GCA_963694215.1 Phycisphaerae bacterium | reverse complement strand
TAATAGCGGCGATTGATGGCATGACGTTCGCCGAGGATGTTGTCATATCTCAAGGGGCAGACTGGTACACACTTGAGGCGCACGGGCCCGGCGTTGCTGAGCTCTTCGCCGCGTGGAACATCACGCTGCCAGATCGCCTCCAGTCATCGACGGGTGCCGTAGCCGATTGCGAGGTTCGTCTGACGCGCTGTGATACCGCAGGTGTGCCCGGTGTGCGTGTGTATCTTCGCCGTAGCGATGTCGTTTTGGTGTGGGAGGCCCTGCACGCAAGCGATTGCCAGATACGTTGCCGCACCGTGGGGTGGCTGGCCTTCAACATGGCGCGAGTAGAAGCTCGTACTCCGTGGTGGCATATCGACTTTGGTCCAACGAGTCTGCCGCACGAGACCGGCATTCTTGCTGATCGTGTGAGTTTTACGAAGGGGTGTTATCCAGGTCAGGAAGTTGTTGCTCGCATGGAGAATCTTGGCCATCCGAAACAGATTTTGCGGTCAATTCCGATGCCAGACGAGCGATTGCCAATTTCCGGTGGGCAGGTATTTCAAGACGAATCTGGATCACCAGGTGATCCTATTGGCATGATTACATCAAGCGCCCCATCGCCAATGCGAGGCAATACCACGATGGTTCTCGCTGTCATCAAATGGGCGCACGCTACGATCGGCGGAACAGTCCGATGTGTTGCTGAAGGCGATTTTGTATCAGCAGTAGTAGAGCCTGTCGCCACAAGCGAGGAGTCAACATGAAACCACTACCAGAAGTCAGTGAAGCATTGACGATCAGTACCCCAGAACTGATGCTTCTGGTGGTTGGCTTGGTGCTGACACTTGGCGTGGCTGTCTTTCTGTTGGTGTTCTTCGTGCCCAAGCAGCTCCAAGAAAGGGCAAAGGAGCGGTCCAAATGATGCTGGATCATGTCGTCATCACTGAGGTCGGTCCACGTGATGGATTGCAGAACGAGTCGATTGTCGTGCCACTCGCTGACAAAGTTCGCCTTGTTGAAGAGCTTGCAGCTGCCGGATGCCCCGAAGTAGAAGTCTCGGCGTTCGTGCGTCCCGATCGGGTGCCTCAGCTCGCGGACGCCGAAGAAGTATTTTCTGCTCTCAGCAAGCAGTCCGGCACGATGTACTCAGCCTTGGTCCCCAATCTGCAAGGGTTCGATCGAGCGTGCGCAGCAGGCGCTGAAAAAGTGTCATTGTTTACTGCCGCGAGTGACACATTTTCTATGCGGAATACCAATACATCAGTTGCCGGAACGATCGAGCGGTTTTCGCCGGTCGTCAAAGCCGCTACGCTGCGTGGCATTCCGGTTCGGGTGTACGTGAGCTGCGTGGTGGCGTGTCCGTTCGAAGGAAGAATTTCGCCAGAGCAGGTCGCGTCAGTTGTACAACAGGTCGTTGCACTTGGTGATGTCGAAGTCGATCTTGGCGACACGATTGGCGCAGCGAAACCATCCGACATCGATCCGCTCGTTCTGGCGATGCGACCATTCGTGGATGTTGATCACATGGTCCTCCATTTGCACGACACGCACGGCGGAGCGGTCGAGTGTGCGCGGCGGGCGATCGAGCTCGGTGTGCGACGATTTGATGCCTCGTGCGGTGGTCTTGGCGGGTGTCCCTTTGCCCCGGGCGCGCCTGGAAATGTCGCAACTGGCGATATGGTGACGCTGTGCCATGAGATGGGATACGACACCGGAATTGATCCTGCACAACTTGCCGCGACCTCACGATGGATTCGCAATCTTCTGTGTTGCGGGAACACTGATTGACGAAGCCGCGGTGGCAATCGATTAATCGTCGCTTGGTCCAAACGTCAAACAGTTCTTGCCACGTCGTTTAGAGGCGAGAGCTCGTTGGTCTGCAATGCGTAGCAGCGTAGTGGGCTCATCGCCATCCCACGGGAACGTAGCGAGTCCCCCAGAAATACTGAGCCGGCCTGGCGCGCTGAGGCCAAGTTCGGGGAATCGCAGGTCTTTGATCTGTTTCTGGAAGCGATGGGCCAGCACTTCGACGGTTTCGGGGTGACGCGATCCAGCCGTGCGGGGCGCCGTGAAATCGGAGAACAATACCGCAAACTCATCGCCGCCAAGCCGAGCCACGCGGTCACCATCTCGAATGACTGAACTGAGCAATTGAACCATTGACGTCAAGATCGTGTCACCTGCTTCATGTCCGAAGCGATCATTGAATTGCTTGAATCCATCAATGTCAAAGACGAATACTGTCAGCTCATAGCGCAACTGCCGCGCTTCATTGATGGCTGCTACTGCGAACTGTTCAAAGCTTCGTCTATTCCATGCATTCGTGAGATAGTCTCTGCTTGCGTCGTGCCGCAGTCCGTTGATCATTTCGTCAAGCGCAATCCATCGAGCGAGCCAACTGGCCCAGGGCTCGAGCATGGCGGTGTCGCCGCCGGTGAGATGCCCCCAAGTCGTCAAGCCTCTGCGGACCGGTGTCGATTCAGGGCCACCTGCGCCACCGGCGTGGTAGGTCAACGGTGCAAGAGAAGTACGCTGTTCGATTGCTCTGACGGCCAGTGGAATGACCTCGCCCGTATGTTCAAGAATCGATTCGAGCAAATCGGTATCGCCAATGATGTACGTCGATGGTGTTGAATCTGTCGATGCGGTTTGAACTGACGGCGGTTGCCCAAGCGTGGCCGCGCCTTCGCCGTCTAGGGCTTGAGCAATGACATCAGCGTCAGCTTCGAGGGGAAGGAAATGGTCGAATTGGTTTGCCAGTGATGCGGCGGAGGCATCGTCCGACCGCAGCACGATCTGGACTGTTGGGTCGACCCGCCGAACGGCTTCCGCGCTTCGAATGACATCGTGCAACGCGCGGGGCGAAGAAGGTGTGATCACAACAGCTTCGATTGGTTGCCGCGCTGGACAGGTCGAAATAAGACCAAGTACGTCATAGATTGACTCGACAGGCTCAGCAGTGAGTGATGTGTTGCCCTCAAGTGGGCCGCCTGGCCCGAGGGTGAGCAGTCGCCGTCGTCGTTGCCGTGGAATCGTGCCGCTCATGAGCTTGAACCATTCGATTGATCTTGGCGGCCAAGCGGCGGTAAGAGCGTTGAGAGCTCGTCGTCGGTGACGTCGAGCCGAACTGGTGGCTGAACGATGACGGGTGGCTCACGTGTTTCGATCACTTTGGGCGTGTGGACTTGCTCGAGCGTTGTGCCATCAAACTGAAGCACTGGGACATCGGGCACATGCCGGCGTAGAGCTTCAAGCAGTAGCACTTCATCGCCAGTTGGAGTGGCGACAAGTACAAGCGCAGCTGGCAGTTCGGTTTCGGAAGTTGCGCCGCGTCGCTGCGACGCTTCGCGGCGGAGAAGACACAACTCAGCCATGGCCATGCGCGGGTCATGTTCAACACGCGGCGTTAGGTGCTCAGCGCGGAGTGCGCGGTGAAGGGCGTCGTTGAGTGGTTTGGAGGCTGGTGCAAGCACGACGCACGGCTGCAAGATGCGTGGAGGTTCTGGTGTCTCATCTCCTCGCACCAAGCGCGGCGATGGCCGACCCCCCTGAGGGGATGGGGCAGACGTGCCGTTCTTCTTGGCCGGGGACATACGCACAGCGCCTCCAAATGGGGTGGGGAGGACATACACACAGCGCTTCCAAAGACCCACCATTTTCAGTGTATATCGAGGATTGGCCGGAGCGAGGACTTTTGGGTGCAAGTGTCTGTGTCGGCTTTGTTTGTGGCTTTACGGGCCGTGGCCGTCGATCATATCAATGGCAAGACGTGCGAGATGGCTTGCCGCGTCCTCTCCGCTGCGGTCCACGGCGGCCTCTCGCATGGCCTCAAGCGGACGTTCAGCTGCAAGAAGCGGCCCAGCGACCTCAAGAAGATTGTTTGCGGTGCGGGCAGTGTCGGTTGTGTCTTTCACG
>CAVOCO010000190.1:0-3922 GCA_963694215.1 Phycisphaerae bacterium | reverse complement strand
TCAAGGATGCCATGGTGACCTTGTATTTCCATGATGGTGGGTCGATTGATCTTGGTGTTGAAGCAATTGGCAAAGCCATGCAGAGCTTTCGCGTGTCGCCTTCGAAGTTGAGATTGCGGCCACCGAAGGGTCTCGGCAACGCCAAATTGTGGATGGAATCCGACACGGAGCCACCGGTTCCGTCAATTGATGGTCCACCTCGGATGACAATTGACTTTGGTGGATGGCTGCAAACTGGCCTCCGTGATGAGCAGACATCGACGCCTCCATCATGGACGGCGAAGGTCAGCATGATTTCCAGTGGAGCGGGTCCGCCTTCTGGAAGCGTCATTACTTTTGCGTTGCCAAATGGCCATGAAGCGGTCGTGACAGTGAATCCACGGTTGTTTTTCCCCCCGCCAACGACTGCTGATCCGATGCGGATGACAGCGCCGGTTGGTCCCTAACGTGCTGGTGCCCTCCGATTGTGATTGATAGTCATTGCCACCTCACTGGAGATCGATACGCCGATGGCGTAGATGCCGTGCTTGATCGCGCGCGGGCCGCTGGCGTCACGGGCATGGTGGCTATTGCGATTGATATTCCCGATTCAGTAGCCACGCAAGCCTTGGCGTCAACCCACGCAGACGTGTGGTGCACCGCTGGTGTCCATCCGTCGGAGGCTGATCACGATCATGATGTGGCGGCGCTGACGAAGCTTGCCAGGCACCCACAGTGCGTCGCTTGGGGCGAAATGGGCCTTGATGGGCACTGGCCAGACCCATCGCTCGAACGTCAGAAACTATTGCTGCAAAGTCAGTTAGACATCGTTATGGCGGCAGATTTGGCAGGGGAGAAGCCACTGCCGCTAGTTCTGCACAGCCGGAAAGCACTCGATGAGGTGCTTGGTCTTCTTGGCGAGACGCAGATTGCGGGCAATCGCTTCATCTTTCACTGCTTCACAGACGGCCCTGATGATGTCAAAAAAGTGCTACAACTTGGTTCATGCGTTTCATTTACAGGTGTTGTGACCTATCGAAATGCAGCCGATGTGGCCGCGGCATCCGATCTTGTGCCGCTTGAGCAATTGATGGTCGAGACGGATAGCCCATATCTGACCCCTGAGCCGCTTCGAGGGGAGCGGCCAAATCAGCCTGCCAACGTCGTACATGTGGCTCGATTTCTTGCCTCGCGGCGTGGTTTAAGCCTTGCCGACTTTGAAACTGCGACCGATGCAACAGCTCGACGGGTATTTGGTCTCCCAAGCCAGAATTGACCTTAGAGGCCAGAAAGAGAGACTTGGGGCGGTCGTTGATCTTGACAGATCCCCCCTGAATAACGACGATGTGGTTCTCTGCTTCGTGACTTTTTTCACAATGCATGGGGTCGGTGCATCTTATGGGTCGATATCACTTCGTTTTTCCGCGTTGGTCTAATCTGCTCTTGCCGGCAGCTCTCGTTGTTGGCATGACGGCGCCGCTGTACGTTGCCTTCTTGGTTGCATTCGGGTTCAGCCCAAAGACGACTGATGTTGGGTACCAGCCAGTGCAACCGATCCCGTTTAGTCATGCGTTGCACGCCGGGCAACTCGGCATGGACTGTCGGTACTGTCACAACACGGTTGAGATCGCCGCGCACGCTGCTATTCCACCAACTCAAACATGCATGAATTGCCATACGCAGATTCATCCAGAGAGTGAGTTGCTCAAGCCGCTCTGGGAGAGTTACACCACCGGTCGTCCAGTGGAGTGGGTCCGTATACATGATCTGCCTGACTACTCCTATTTTAATCATTCTGCCCACGTGACACGTGGTGTGAGTTGTGTCGAGTGCCATGGTCGCATCGACACCATGGAACGCGTATGGCAAGTCGAACCCCTCAGCATGGGGTGGTGCTTGGACTGTCACCGATATCCAGATCCACATCTGCGTGATCCAGATCTTGTGACTCAGCTCGAATGGGGCTGGGACTGGGACGCAGCCGAGCGACTTGCCGAGGGTGAGCGTTGGCGTGACATTAATAATCTTCATCCCTCACAGGACTGCACGACATGTCATCGGTGAATGAAAATGGGCCACGATATTGGCGAAGCCTCAATGAGGTTGCGGATACGTCCGAGTTTCGTGACTTCATGTACAAGGAGTTCCCGGCTGGTGCCGAAGCGCTCTTGGATGGACCGGACCGCCGTGGCTTCTTGAAAGTGATGGGTGCTTCAATGGCGCTCGCCGGCGCTGGACTGACCGGCTGCCGTCGCTGGCCACGCGAGGTCATCGCCCCATATGCAACTCGACCAGAGGGAGCGATCCCCGGCATGGCCGAGCAGTACGCAAGTATTGTCGAGCACGAGGGTGTGGCGACTGGCGTCTTGGTCACGTGTTATGACGGCCGGCCCACGAAGCTCGAGGGAAACCCAGGACATCCCGGTAGCCTTGGCGCGCTCACGGCCTGGCAACAGGCAACAGTGCTAGACCTCTACGACCCCGATCGAACACGTCAGGTGCACCTCCGGCCAGGAAGTGCTGCAAAGGCAGCACGAAAGACTTGGGATGACTTTGCCGTATGGTGGAAGACGCACGGAGCATCGCTTGCAGAGCATGGCGGTGAAGGACTGCGATTCGTGAGTCCATCTTCCGGCTCTCCAAGTGTTCAGCGTATGCAGCGGGCGATGCGAAAGCGATTCCCGAAGGCTCAGTGGACAGTCTGGGACGCAACCGGAAACACTGCAGAGCGTGACGGACTTGAAACCGCGCTCGGTGGCCCACTGCGGCCAGTCTATGATTTTGAAAACGCAGACGTGGTCGTGTCATTCGACTGCGACTTCCTTGGTGATCACCCAAACATGCTTGCTATGGCTCGTGGCTGGGCTTCGCGGCGAGATCCGAACGACGGCGACATGAACCGCGTGTACATGATTGAGCCAGGTGTCAGCGTGACTGGCGCAAGTGCTGACGATCGATATGCGATGCCCAGTTCACAGATCACAGCACTCGCCTTGGACATTGCCGCATCAGTATCGAGTGACACTGCGCCGCAATCAGAGATTGGCCGCACTATTCTCGCTGACCTCAAGTCCAACGACCGGCGATCACTGGTCATGGCAGGTCGGTCGCAGCCTGCCGCAGTGCACGCCGCGTGTGCCTTGATCAATGCTTCGCTTGGAAATGTTGGCCGCGCTGTGAAGTATGCTCGCGTGGCTGAGCCAGAGATGAAGACTGCTTCCATTGCCACGCTTGCCGCTGATATGACAGCTGGCAAGGTAGACACACTCTTTATCTTGGGCGGTAACCCAGTTTGGGACGCTCCTGCCAATCTCAACTTTAGTCAAGCAACAGCCAAGGTTGCCAACACCATTCACTTTGGCGATCAGGATGACGAGTCATCCGCAGCATGTAAGTGGCATTTGGTGGGGGCTCATTCTTTGGAAAGTTGGGGAGACGGTCGCGCTTGGGACGGGACTATCTCCATTCAGCAGCCGATGATTCGCCCGCTCTGGGATGGCCACAGCACGATCGAATTGTTGGCCCTTGTTGCCGGCGAAGACACAACTGACGGATTCAATATCGTCCGAAGAACATGGGAAGAGTCAACCGGTGTGCCAATGACACCCGCTGGCCAAGAGACGCCGTTCGCCGCCAATTGGCGAAAGGCACTTCATGACGGCATTGTTGAGCCAGCTCCAGTATTGGAATCGCCGAAGATTGACGTGGCCGCGACCATCACAATGTTGACAACGGCCGCGACACAATCCCAGAGCGACTTGAAGGCTGGGGGCATCGAAGTGAACTTCGTTCCGGGCACCTTGCTTGGCGGCCGCATGAGCAATAACGGTTGGATGCAGGAGTTGCCTGATCCCATCACGAAACTTACTTGGGATAATGCCGTAATCATCAGCGAGAAGACCGCTGATGAACTTGGCGTGGTAACCGGCGACGTTGTTTCAAT
>CAVOCO010000189.1:0-3930 GCA_963694215.1 Phycisphaerae bacterium | reverse complement strand
ACAGCAGACAACGGAGACACGCTCATCCGAATCAAAGCTGTCCCTGGGGCGAGTCGCAACGAGGTTGTAGGCCCGCTTGGAGATCGGCTGAAGGTCCGCATCAGCGCTCCACCAGAGGGCGGAAGAGCCAATCAGGCTATTTGCCGGATGCTCTCGAAGATGCTGGGGTGCCCAGTCAGCATTGAAGCAGGGCATGGCAGCCCGCTCAAGACCGTCCGGGTACGGGGCGGTCACCCTGATCTCGTAGCGGATTCAATTGGCCTGCCGCGTTAGGCGACGCCAATCTGATCATCTCGGCGCCGGCGGATGATGGCGACCACGACGATAAAGGCAAGGAAGGCAAGGCTGCCAAGCGCGGCTAGCTCGAGCTGGGCGCGAATGGTCGGCCAGGATGTGACTGCGGCTGCGGGCACCACGAATGTGAGCATGAAGAGTGCGCCGCTGAACGAAAGGCGGCCCGCGAAACTTTGCAGTGACAGATAGGTGGCGCGAAGCTTCGTCGGTACCGCGCCGGTTACCGCAGCATTGAGCGGCGGGGTCATAATCGCCCGCGGGCATGACCGCAGCAGCAGGAAGACGACGATCAATGGACTGAGCCAAAGTGACATCAGTCCGATAGTAAGTACCTGAAGCGACATTGCGATGAGCAGCACACCCCAGAGCCCAACACGATTGCGAATGCGAATACTCCGAGCGCTTATAAGCGAAGCGATCCAGAATGTGACCGCCACATGCAGGCCCGTGACCAGCGGTGTAGACGCCACGGCGAGTCCGTCTTGACCAAGTGATGCTTCAATATACGGCTGAAAGTACTCATACGGCACATGATTCAGCACCAGCATCATCGCAGCGAACACAAACAGCAGCAGTAATGCAGGCGACTTCCACAGCGCAAAACAGGAGGCGGCTTGGGACAAAATATTGGAACGGGTTCGCGCATCAGCGCCTGCGGATGGTTCACGCATGCGGGCAATCACCACGATCATGGCTACAGCCACAATGAATGAACAGGCGTAAGGAAGACGCAAATCAATTGCTGCAACGCCGCCGCCAATCAGGGCCGCGGCGGATGCGCCAAGGAACCTGCGTTTCGATGCGCGGGCCTCACGCGCGGCAAATTCATTTACTTTGCCGCAGGCGGCAAGTGCATCGTGATGCAAGGCCGTATCTGTTCCACTCCGAAATGCGACGCCAGCAGCGCGGAGCCCCTGACCAATCGCAAAGAAGATAAACAGCGGCGACCCCATCGAGTCCCCTGCCATCAGCCACGGTCCAGTGAAGAGCATCAGGTGACTCGCTGCCATCAGTACCGCGCCAGCCAACATGGTGGGCCGCCGCCCAACACGGTCAGCTAGCCAGCCGCTTGGCACCTCAATTGTCACAACTGAGAGGAAGTACAACGCCTCGAGCGACAACACCGCATCGAGCGGCATGTAGGAAGCGAAGTACAAAAAGAACACCGGCACCCAGAACGAAGCCTCAGCGAGGCTCGCGTACCACTGGTACAGGTCTGCGGTGCGGCGGTCAGCGTTCACCGCAGCAGTCTACCGCCCCAGCAGGCAATTTATCTTGCTGTGCACCATGTACGGCGCGGACTTGCAAGTACGTAATTACCTGTCTGTGCAGAAAATAATTTAATCTTCGGGCTGAAAGAGAAGGCGGAGCCCGTTGCGGCAGTCTTCGATAATCAGGTAGAGAGCTGGCACGAGCAGAAGGATGATGAACGTAGCGAAGAGGACGCCGAATCCAATGGAGATGGCCATTGGCACAAGGAACCGTGCCTGCATGCTTGACTCAAAGATCATTGGCGCGAGGCCAAAGAATGTGGTCACACTGGTAAGCAAAATCGGGCGGAAGCGGCGGATACCTGCCGCGCACACCGCATCGAGCACCGACTGACCGGGGTTCTTATCACGGTGCATGTTGGCGGTCACAACCAGCACCAGCGAGTCATTCACGACCACGCCGCTGAGCGCGATGATGCCGAACAAACTGATGATGCTCAGGCCGTAGCCCAGCAAAATGTGCCCGATGAGCGCCCCGATGATTCCAAAGGGAATAGCAGCCATAACCACCAAGGGCTGCAAGTACGACTTGAATGGAATAGCCAGCAGAGCAAAGATTCCCAGCATCGCCATCATGTAGCCCACGCCAAGCTGACTAAACGTGTCACGTTGATCACGCTGCTCGCCCTCAAAGGACCAACTCAATCCTGGGAACTTCGCATCCATCGCCACTGGCAATCGCTTCTCAAGATCAGCTGTGATCTGATTGGCATTGCCGACTGCGTCATCAATGTCGGCGGTCACCGAAACAACCCGTCGCCCCTCGCGGCGACGAATAGACGTATAGGCCCGCCCAGTCTTGATGTCCACTGCTTCTCCAAATGGCACCTCGCCGCCAGAAGGTGCCGAGAGCACGAGATTCTCGATTGTGTCAAGCGTGCGCCGCTCGGCTTCAGGGAGCCGCACCATGACACGCACTTCATTGCGACCGCGCTGCTGACGAAGCGCTTCGGCGCCATAGAACGCATGTCGCATTTGACGAGCCACGCCAGCTGCAGTCAAACCATAGGCCTTTGCTTCTGGCGTGAGCGTGAAGTCGAGCTGTGTCTTTCCGGTCGCAACGCCGCTGTCGACATTCTTTGTGCCCTGATATCCAGCGACCATCTTGGCTACATCTGATGCCGCAGCGTTGAGCATGTCCCGGTCAAAATGAGTGAGCTGCACATCAATCGCCGCATCTCCACCACCAATACGTGAGTCGAGGACGAAGGACTCGACACCTGCAATTGGCCCCACCTCTTCTCGCCATCGCCTCGCGAATTCATTACCGGTCACCGCGCTACCAGCTTCGAGCTCAAGCATGGCAGACACGATGGATGTCCCGCCACCGGATCCTCCTCCCCGCATCGGGCCGAAGGAACTGAGCGCTGCGCCAATAGCCGAGATATGACCGGGTACAAACGAGTCATCGCCCAGGCCAGCAATCACGCGGTCCGCTGCACCCATAAGCTGCTTACGCACCCGCTCGGCTTCGGAACGAGGCACCCCGAGTGGCAGTCGCATCCGCGCTGTGACAACCCCAGCATCAATATCGGGCATGAAGGTAAATCCGATATGGCCACCTGCCACATAGCCCGTCGCCATAACCAACATGGCAAGTCCGATCGAGACCGTGACCCATCGATGCCCCGCCGCGGCATACACCGCTGGGCGATACACCCGTTGAATACACCACTGCAAACCCTTGCCAAAAATCTGCGAGGGGTAGGACACAACGCGCCAAAACGCGGTATCGGCACCTTCGTGAGCAAGGTGCGCAGGCAATACAAAAAGTGACTCCACCAACGACACGAAGAACACCGCAATCGTCACGGCTGGAATCTGCATGAACAGCTTTCCTTCGCCGCCTGGAACAAACAACATTGGTAGGAAGGCAACCATATTGGTCGTCACGGCAAAGAACACGGGACCGGCAATTTCGCGCGTGCCCATGATTGCCGCGTCGAGAGCGCACATGCCCTCTTGGCGTTTCTCGTAGATATTCTCGCCCACTACGACGGCGTCATCCACGATGATGCCAAGCGTCACAAGGAATGCGAAGAGCGAAATCATATTGATTGACGCGCCGCTCACCGGCAAGAAGAGGAACGAACCGAGAATTGAAATCGGAATGCCAAGCATTACCCAGAAGGCAAGGCGCGGCTCAAGGAATAAGCCGAGCAGCAATAACACAAGCGATAATCCGATGAACGCATTGCGAAGGAGCAGATCAATTCGCTCTTGATAGATTTCCGAGTCATCATTCCAAATGCCGATATCCATTCCGGGGGGCATCTGCGACTGATAACCCGCGAGCCACTCACGAGTGGACTGCGATACGGAGATTGGCGTCTCATCACCAATGCGAAATACATCAACAAGGGCG
>CAVOCO010000188.1:0-3935 GCA_963694215.1 Phycisphaerae bacterium | reverse complement strand
TTTGAATGGCTGGGTGCGACTTAAACCAGCTGCCACCCAAGATGTGTGACCCGAAGAATGGCCAATCACGCTCGCCGTCTGCAGCAGCGTGAATGCCAACGAGCCCGCCGCCGCCGCGTAAGTATCGTTCGAGCGAATCTTCTTGCTCATCATTGAGCACATCACCAGTCGTCTGCAACATCACGACGACGTCATAGCCCGAGAGTCGTTTGTCAGTGAACACACTGGGGTCTTCTGTAAGTTCGACCCGCCATCGGTCTTCACCGAGCGACTTAAAAAGCTCCTGCCCCTCGGCAATAGAACCATGCCGGTACCCCGCTGTCCGACTAAACACCAGAACTCCAGGTTGCTCAGCAGGCGGGGCAAGATGTAATACACACGTCGCAAGAAGACAGCACAACATGACGAATCACTCCTCAGAGTAGGAATCTTCAAATCCACGATCCGGTGGCCGAACTTCAATCGACCGCACATATTCACAGCTCTCTTCCGCACCTTGATCTCGGTGCATCCCACTGTCTTCCCATTCGACAGACAATGGTCCGTCATATCCGGCGCGGTTGAGCGACCGCATAATGGCATCAAAGTCTACATCGCCGCGGCCAACACTGACAAAGTCCCAGCCACGCCGCGGGTCGCCAAACTGCAAGTGCGATCCAAGAATGCCGCCATCTCCATTGAGCTGGACTTTGACGTCCTTCATGTGGCAGTGAAAGATGCGGTCTGGGAAGCGATCGATGAACCGAGCGGGATCGACGCCCTGCCATACAAAGTGGCTGGGATCGAAGTTAAATCCAAACGATTCGTGGCCGCCAAGTGCTTCCAGTGCGTTGGCAGCAGTAATCGTGTCGTAGGCAATCTCGGACGGATGCACTTCGAGCGCAAACTTCACACCGACCTCTTTGAACACATCGAGAATTGGACCCCACCGATTGGCAAAGTCGTCATACCCCCGTTTTATATGTTCTGGTGATGTGGGCGGAAAGAAATACAGGTCGGGCCAAATCGACGATCCCGTAAACCCGTTGACGACCGGCACACCGAACGCTGCGGCGGCTCGGGCCGTGTTCTTCATTTCCTCCGCTGCACGCTCACGCACGCCTTCTGGATCGCCATGCCCCCACACATGATCGGGAAGGATCTGATGATGTCGAGCGTCGATGCGGTCGCACACGGCTTGGCCCACCAGATGATTTGATATCGACCATGATTTGAGGCCATGCGATTCAAGGAGCGAGTGCAGCCCACTGCAATAGTCCTCTTCGCTGAGGGCTCGACCAACTTCGAAGTGGTCTCCCCAGCATGCGAGTTCCAGACCATCAAAGCCCATGTCGGCTGCCATGGCTGCCAGTTTGGACAGAGGCAAGTCGGCCCACTGGCCGGTAAAGAGTGTGACGGGTCGTGTCATGGCAGAAATCCTTTGTTCAGAGCGGGCATGGTACGGGCCAACTCATAGACTGAGCGGCTCGCATTCTCGCTCAACAACGAGGGCAAAGGCCGACTGAAGCCTCGCCGCCATTGGCCCTGCTTCACCAGTGCCAATTATCCGACCATCGATCTTGGTGATTGCGGCCAGTTCGCCCATCGTGCCTGTGCAGAATACTTCGTCAGCTGCATAGGCCTCTGCTTGTGCGATGTCACAGACGTGAAGCGGTATGCCTTCTTTACTGCACAAGTCCAGCACGACAGAACGGGTGATCCCAGCGGGACACGCAACAAGCCGACTGGTTCGCAGCACACCACCACTGACAAAGAACAAGTGCGTTGCGTTGGTCTCTGCAATGAACCCACGATCGTCGAGCATCATGGCGTCATCGGCACCAGCTGCATTGGCCTCTACCTTGGCCAGGATCGACTGAATTAAGTTGTTGTGGTGAATACGAGGATCGAGCATGTCCGGACGAAATCGCCGAATGCTACTGGTCGCAAGAGACAACCCGCCGGTGTCATACACTGGCGTCTTGTGCTCAGCGAGCACAATCAGCGTTGGTCCAGACTGATTCAGTCGAGGGTCCATTCCGCTTGTGATCTTCTCGCCGCGCGAGAGCGTCAATCGAATATGGACACCATCACGCATGTCATTCGCTTCAACCGTTCGACGAATTTGCTCACGCATGTATTCTTGCGAAGGAATTTCAGCAAATGCCATTGCCTTCGCTGATTCCACCAGCCGGTCAAGATGTGCCTGCAGACGAAAGATGCCTCCCTTGTAGAGACGGAGCCCTTCCCACACGCCATCGCCGCCTTGCACAAGCGAGTCGAATGGTGAGATTCGTGCTGCGTCTCGATGCACCAATTCACCATTGATATTGACTCGCAGATTGCCGTTTCGCTCATCCCATGTTTGGAGCATGAAAGTGTCCTTTGGTTATGGCCGCAGCCGCAAAGCGGCCAATTCGTCGTAGAGATCCTCACAGGCAGGCAGTATCGCTTGTTGCCGCTCAGGCACCATGGCCAGTGTGTTCGCTGGTGGCCCAAAGCCGGTTGATGCAACGACGCTGTCGTACCAATACGGCGCCCATGCACCATCGCTTTGGCGGCTTCCTGCAGGCCATGACAGCATTTTCTCATCAAATGGCACCATCAAGGATTTGCAGAGCGATGAAAGTATGGACCTTGGCGATGCGAGCACATCATCAGAGTCGATCACTACTGGCGCTGGATGCCCCTGGTCATCAAGCCATCGAAGCAACTCAACTTGCTGGGGCAAGCCTGTGTCTTGCAGGGTGGCGTTGGGAATCTTCGCTGCAAGTGAGGCCAGCATCCGGCTTGGATTTCGGACGAGAAAGGCGTGACGGGCCCCCTCCATCCACTCGCGGGGCACCTCCGGGAGGAGGTGGTGTGACATGTGCTTCTGATACAAAATCGGCGAGGGCGACTCTGCAAGGCGAGCTGTCAGCGTCGCGAGATTGAGGTCCCCCTTGTGATGAAGAAGAACCTCGTCTCGCCCGGGGTGTTCCATGCCAGTATGCATGAGCCACCATGGGTAGAGCGGTTCATCCCAAACGGCGCAGTCGGAACGATTTTCCCAAGCCCGCATGAGGGCTGTGGAGACAGTGCGTGGCCCCGACCACATCGCAATTCGGACACATGCAGTGGCGGGCACAGGACTAGTCCGCTCGCTTCCAAGCTGATGTGGTGTCGTCGGCGCCGGGCATTTTTGCATCTCGGCCCCAGTTGGGATTTCGGAACTGAAAGAGCACTATCGGCAAACCAACGAGCACAATAAAGGCGGTCAACAGAATGCCTGTAAAGAGCCCGCCTGACATCGACATGTCGTCTGTCGTTGGTGGCCAGAACATGATAATGATCCCAGTGATTGCAGTCAGCCCGCCGCCGCCAGCCACCACCCAGAGGCCAAGTCGGCCACCCGGAATAAGAAAACTCCGCTCTACGTCTGGTTTTGTGTATCGAAGCACGATGACCGAGATGAACATCAATACATACATCACGAGATAAATTTGCGCTGATGCGATGGTCAGGGTGTAGAACACCTGGTTCAAATCAACGAAGAGCATTGTCACGCACATGAGCGACACGACAACTGCCTGCACCAACATGACATTCAGCGGCGCGCCGCTTGATGTTGTTTTTTGGAAGAACGGTGGCACGAGGCCATCATCGGCGGCCACGCGAATTGACTCAGTAGGCCCAATGACCCAGACCATGATGTGACCAACCATGCCGGCAAAGGCCAGCAGTGCGAGCACTGGAACAAGCCATCCCACGCCCATTGGCTCGAGCACACGGCTGAACACTTGCAGCGTGCCCGATGCAAGGTCGATGTCATGTACCGGCACCAAGACTGCAACACTCAACGCACCGAGCACAGACATCCCGAGCACAAGTATGCCTGAAATCAAGAGAGATCGCGGAATGGATCGCTGTGGATTGTCAACATGTCGAAAGTGCACCGCGTTCACTTCGAGACCAGA
>CAVOCO010000187.1:0-3956 GCA_963694215.1 Phycisphaerae bacterium | reverse complement strand
GCCGCGGCCATAGGCTCCGCACGTCGCGGTGAATTGCCGTGGTATAGAGAGGATCGCCCACATGACAGCTGCTCCTGATGCAGATCAGATTCAACGTGTTGCTTTGGTGACCGGCGCGAGCCGGGGTCTTGGGAAAGCCATCGCAACGCAGCTTGCCGCCGATGGCCATCGCGTGGTGCTCATAGCCCGATCAGCGGACGCGATTGAAGCAGTCGCAGCTGAAATTACTTCGAGTGGTGGCTCCGCCGAGTCGTGTCAATGCGACCTTGGCGATGATGCCGCTGTTGATGCGCTACTTGAAGGCGTGGTGGAACGTCATGGGCGACTGGATATTCTGGTGAACAATGCTGGTATCACGCGTGACGGTCTGATTCTTCGCATGAGCGATGAAGACTTTGATGCGGTCATTACGACCAATCTTCGAGCTGCGTTTCGACTCTGCCGCGGTGCGGCTCGGCCTATGATGCGTGGGCGGTGGGGGCGAATAATCAATATTGGTTCGGTCGTCGGTGTGATTGGCAATCCTGGCCAAGCGAACTACGCCGCAGCGAAGGCTGGCCTGATTGGCATGACGAAGAGCATTGGCAAGGAGCTTGGGGGCAAGGGGATAACGGCCAATGTGGTGGCTCCCGGGTTCATTGGGACAGATATGACCGCTGCCTTGCCTGAGCAACTGATCAAAGAGGCTGTCGCGAAGCTGCCATTGAAGCGGCTCGGCCTGCCCGAAGAAATCGCTGATGCAGTGTCATTTCTAGCATCTGAGAAGGCTGGGTATATCACCGGTCATGTTCTTGCCGTCGACGGCGGCTTGTTGAGTTGACAATCGTGCCCGCCGCGGCACTTATCAGTACAATCCCCACCATCTAAGTGCAGGGACTGGTCCCTGTCTATAGGAGAAATTCCATTGACGGAAGCACAGGTAGAAATCAAGGTCATCGAGATTGTGGCAGAGCAGATGGGCGTGGACAAGGGCGAGGTCAGTCGTGACACAAGCTTTGCCAACGACCTCAATGCAGATAGTCTTGACACAGTCGAGTTGGTCATGGAATTCGAAGACGAATTCGATACATCCATCCCGGACGACAAGGCTGAGCAGATCCAAACCGTTGGAAATGCCATTGACTATATTCTCGAGGCGTCCAAGGGCTGATTCGCTTGAGACGTTTCTTGTACGTGGAAAATCCGTATGTCAGGTGAACACAAGCGCGTCGTTATTACGGGGCTCGGTGCTGTAACCGATCTTGGTGTTGGCGCCGAGACGTTGTGGGATGGGCTGTGTGAAGGTCGATCTGGTGTGGCCACAATCACCGCCTTCGAACAAGGTGAAGAGTGGGCGACGACCATTGCCGGCGAAGCTTCAGACTTCGACCCCACCTTGTTCATGTCTGTGCCTGATGTGCGTAAAGCAGACCGCGCATGCCAGCTTGGATTGGCCGCTGCGATTGAAGCAGCCAACGACAGCGGTATCGACTTCAAGTCCGGTGATCCATATCGACGCGGCGTAGCCATCGGTTCTGGAATTGGTGGCATTCAGACGATTGAGTCGCAGTATGCCAAATTGCTCGCCAAGGGCCCACGGCGGCTGAGTCCGTTCGTTGTGCCGAAGCTGATGGTGAATGCTACCGCTGGGCAAGTGTCAATTCGTTTTGATCTGCGAGGTCCCAATACCGCTGTGGCAACAGCCTGCGCAACAGGTGGTCATGCCATTGCTGATGCCTGCATGATGATTCAACGCGGCATGTCAGATGTCATGCTTGCTGGTGGCTGTGAGGCTGCAGTGTCATCGTTGTGCATTGCTGCATTCGGCGCCATGAAGGCGCTCTCCACTCGAAATGATGAGCCCACACAGGCGTCGCGTCCGTTTGATCGTGATCGCGACGGTTTTGTGCTCGCTGAGGGGGCTGCAGTTGTGGTGCTTGAATCACTCGAACACGCCAAAGCCCGTGGGGCCAAGATCTACGCCGAACTCGTTGGGTTTGGCATTACCGGTGATGCCTATCACATTGCAGCGCCAGATCCAGTCGGCACAGGTGCTGGCAAGGCGCTTGAGTTTGCAGTGGAGTTGAGTGGAGTGAACACGAATGACATTGGCTATATCAATGCGCATGGCACGTCGACGCCACTTGGCGATTCGGCTGAAGTGACAGCGGTAAAGCGAGTCTTCGGCGAGCACGCATATGACCTGGCCATTTCATCGACGAAGTCGGTAACAGGTCACGCGCTTGGCGCAGCTGGCGGCATTGAATCGGTGGCGTGCATCTATGCGTTGCACCACGGTGTGCTACCACCCACAATCAATCTTGAGAATCCAGACGAAGGAATGGACCTCGACTTCGTGCCGCACGAAGCACGCGAGACTCAGGTTGAGTATGCAATTAATAACACGTTTGGATTTGGCGGCCACAACGTGTCGCTTGTGTTCAAGCGATGGCAATGAATCGAGCGACTGCTCGATTCGTCACAACGCAGTCAGCGACTACTGTTCCCACATCTACATGCTGCTAAAACGGCAAGCTCAGGCCTGTGTACACCAACACGTTGTCACGCCCTGGATTGTTTTGGTACAGGCTGGCGTTTGAGATGTGGTGCCATCGCACGCCGACAATCCAGCGCCGGTCTTGGCCGACATCAAAGGTTACGCCAAGTCCGGCTTGGGGCGTGAAGTTGAACTGCGAACCGCCTGATGGCACGTTGTTATTCGAGCCGAGTAGCCCGCAGCCAAAGTCGCTAAAAAGAGTCCACGACTCGCCTTTGATAAAATGCCATTGAAACATGAGATCCACGCTGCCGCCAAATGCATTTTTGACTTCTTGTGAGAAGCCCCATATGTTGATCGTCGGGGCAAATGCAAAGTCATCTACAAGGAACCACTGCATGCCTAGACCGAGGCCATATTCGGTATTCGAGGTGTCACCGGAGTCAATTCCAAAGCCGCCAGTGAGTGTCCATCGGGTAGAGCCAGAAGCTCCAAATGCGGGATTCAATGAGACTTGATCCGTGTCGTCCGTGTCAGCGGTGTCAGCCGTGTCATCCTGAAGCTGAAGCGATCGGCCTAAGAGATCGAACTCCGGAATATCTTCCCATGGGGCGAGATGATGCGCGCGTGTGAATTCTGCAACGCTTTCGGTTGACGCTGTTTCTGCAGTTGATCTGAACGTGAGCGTCGAGCGAATATTTGCGACAAGAGTTGGCTGCGGCAATATGGCTGCGTGCGGGCTGGTGAGGCATGAAGCGAGCAAGGTGAACAACATCAATCGTAGGCTCCCATTCCAAGTGTGATCATGTTGCAGCGTATCCGGGATGATCTAAAAATGTTTCCTCAGCGAGCTGCGCAACATTCCGCATCGCGCGGCTGGTACGTCGGGCAAACGCGACCATGAGCAGCAGATCCTTTGGGCGGCAGGCGAGATCTTTGGCCGCCACGAATGGGCGGATGCCGCCCTGAGGAGTAAACCACGCATCGCACCCCGCCGGGAGATGGTGGTCAACGCCGTCGCTGACTCCGCGGATGATAGCCCACGGTCGGCCAGCTGCTTCTGCGGCAACGGCGAAGGCATGCGACTCCATGTCCACGACGTGGGCCCCGGTGCGTTCTGCCAAGCGTGCCTTATCTTCGGGTGTTCCTACAATTTCATCGGCCCCAGTCGCGCGGAGGCCATTGCGATTGAGAGGACTCTGCAGGATGCCCTCGGTGGTGTAGACCTCTGAGATGAGGTGGGCCGTGCCCGGTTTGAGCTCGGGCCGAAGTGCGCCAGCAACCCCAGCGAGGAGCACTGGGCCAGCTTGTGATCTATTCGAGAGGGCACTCTGAACAGCTTCGGCGCCAATACCTGTTGTGATAAGCGTCCATCCATGCCGGCGAGCAATCCGATTGAATTTGGCCGATTCCATTTTCATCGGGCAGAGGACGGTGAGTGTTGAATTTGTCATGGACGAGTGCCTATGTTGAGTCGGTG
>CAVOCO010000186.1:0-3958 GCA_963694215.1 Phycisphaerae bacterium | reverse complement strand
GATCTTCGTGGGGTCGGGCTGGGGGCGACTCAGGCGGGTTCCGGTTCGTCCATGGCGGTTTGGCCCTGGCGTAGGTGTGCTGACGTTTCTGTTAGCGGTCGTGGCTGGGGCGATCTGCGGTGGAATCGCTGCTGAACAAGTGGGTATTGAAGACTCGTTGCCACCAACGCTTGGTCAGTTGTTGTCAATCATGGGCGCAAGTTGGCTGGGGCAATTCGTGGCCGCATCGTGCTTGCCGCTAGTGCGTGGTGCGGTTGATCCACCGGCCTACGGCTCAGGTCGCGGATTGCCAAGACGAGGTGTGGTGTGTCCAGATCGACGTCGAAGCAGGGTGCATGCGGGCTTTGTTGGCATTCTCGGGCTGGCATTATTCTGGCCGATGACGCTTGCCGCCGCGGCTATCGCAGGCGTGATGTGGCACTGGCTTTCAGGGCATCCGCCGAGCATCGTGGCGCACGACCTGTTGCGTCAACTTGAAACAGAGCCCCCATCGAGCATACGGTTTGCCGTCGCAGCTTCGGTCATCGTGTTCCCTGCGGTGATCGAGGAGATCTTGTATCGGGGTCTTCTGCAGGAATCGTTTCGCAGAGCGCGTCTTTTCAGTTCCGGTGCGCCGTGGCAGTCAATTGTGCTCTCAAGCTTGATTTTTACCGCGATGCATGTCGGAGCGGTCGATCTGCATGGGCTGGTCGGTCTCTTTGTGCTTTCACTTGGGTTTGGCTGGGCCTACGCAAAGACAGGTCGCTTAACCGCGTCTATTGTCATGCACATGGCATTCAATGCGGGAAACTTGCTTCTGGTGATGTAGCCGAGTTCCTCCACGCCGTGGTCGCAGTCTCGTATCCTCTGCACGTTATGAGCGAGAAACAACGCATTCTGACCGGCGACACTCCCACGGGAAACCTGCACATTGGCCACTGGGTTGGCTCAGTTAAACGTCGAGTGCAACTACAAGAGAAGCACGAGTGTTTCTTCTTGATTGCCAACCTGCACGCCTACACAACCCGCGCCGATTCGCCGATGGATGTGCATCGTGACTGCATTGAGGTTGCACGCGATGCGCTCGCGATGGGTGTTGACCCCGAGAAGGCAGCCATCTTTCTGCAAAGCGAGGTGCCGGCACTTTCTGAACTGACCTACCTCTTTGCCATGTTGCTGCCATTCAATCGTGTAATGCGGAACCCGACACTGAAAGATGAACTCAAGGTGAAGGGGCTTGCTGAGAACTACTCGTTTGGATTTCCGCTGTACACAGTTGGGCAGACGGCTGACATCCTGGCCTTCCGTGCTCACGGCGTGCCGGTCGGAGAAGATCAGGTGCCGCACCTAGAGCTCACACGTGAAGTAGCGCGGCGTTTCAACAAGATGTACTGCGGCGTTCCAGATAAGGCGCCGGACGAAGAGCACGAGTCACTTGGCGGTGTGTTTCCAATACCTGTTGCCGACGTTGGCAAAGTTGGTCGTTTGATTGGGACCGATGGCCAGAACAAGATGAGCAAGTCGCTTGGCAATACTATTCATGTGATTGATACTGCCAAGAAGGTCAAAAAGAAGATCGGAAAGATCTATACGGGCCAAGACAGTCGTCTGCCAAATGATCCGGGCATTATTGATCCAGAGAAGAATCCGCTCTTTCAATACCTCGACGTGTTCGTTGAGGATGAAGCAATCAAGGCCGATATTCGTGATCGCTATGAGCGAGGCGACAATATTGGCGATGGCGAAGTCAAGATGCTTGTTGCTGATGCGATCAATGAATTGCTCGAGCCAATGCGTGAGCGACGATTGCAATACGAAGACGACGCCGTGGTGCTTCAGGTACTCAAGTCCGGCACAGCCCGGGCAATTGCTGCGACCGAAGAGACAATGCAGATGGTCAAAGATGTAGCTGGAACCGGCTTCTTCAAGCGAACACTGACGCTAGATTGAACGTGCGGGCCAATGGGATCAGTCCACGCCTTGTGGCACTGGCACGCCATTGCTATCCCAATTCTTCCAAAACATGCAGTTTCAGATGGCTAGATGGGGATCAGGCTCTACTCCGGGGAAGGGCTCGCACGAGCTGAATTCTGCTCTTGGTCCCAGCAAGCGGCCCGACGGCTACCGATTCACGTTGGATTGGTGCTTCAGCCGATACGGCTCAGTGGCATGGACGCCTCAGAAAGAGATTGTTGCCCGTATGTTGACCTTGGTCACGCTCGCTGTAGTGATCGATTTCGGCTTGATAGCCTTGGCGAGGCATTAGAAACGTGTTTCTCAGACCAACATCGATGCTGCGCGGCCTTTGCGGCAATTCGAATGAAGTTTGGTACGGCGGCGCCGCCGCCTATTCCTGTTGTCATCACGGTGTCATCGCATGAGCGACTTCGACCAACCGGTTCGTGATTTTTTAACCTGGCTTCGGGTTGAAGGTGGGCTCTCGCCGGCCACATTGTCTGCGTACGGTCGAGATCTTCGGGACCTCATTGAGGACATGCTTGAACATGACATCGTCTCTCCAGGCGATGTTGGTCCACGAGATCTTGCAGATCATGTGCAGACATTACACCGTGATCGCGCCATGCAGCCGAGCAGTATCGCTCGCCATCTCTCGACGATTCGTATGTTCTTCAAGTACCTCGAATCCGAGCGTCGTATTGAACGCAGCCCGGCAGGTCCGCTTGTTCCGCCAACGCGTTGGAAGCGGCTTCCAGGTGTGTTGTCGCCGAAGCAGATGCGATCACTGGTCGAAGCTGCTGCACCGGGTACAAGTGAGTTGTGGCAGCGCGACCGAGCCCTAGTGGAGGTGATGTACGCCGCTGGCCTTCGCGCGAGCGAAACAGGATCACTTCGTGTGAGCGATTGGAAACAAGAACTGGCTGTTGTGCTCGTTACGGGCAAGGGCGACAAGCAACGCCTTGTTCCAATTGGCAGCCCTGCGATGCAGGCTATTGCTGAGTACTGCGATGAATTGCGTTCGCACCTTACGCGGTTCAATGATGGCCGGCATGCTGATCGCCTCTTGCTCTCACGCACGGGCCGGCCACTTGAGCGGGTCGCTGTGTGGCAGATTATTCGCCGCCTTGCAGTGCGGGCAGGTCTTGAGAATGTGCACCCACACATGCTCAGGCACAGCTTTGCAACTCATATGCTCGCTGGGGGCGCTGATCTTCGAGTCGTGCAGGAACTGCTTGGCCATGCCGATATTGCCACAACCCAGATCTATACGCACATTGATCGGTCCCGCCTGCGTGACGTTGTACAGCAGTGTTTGCCCAGAGGCAGCCGCCCTGCTTGATTGATTCGTCTTGGGGGCTACCATCACGCATATGTACCACTTGCTTACTATTGCCACATTCTGCCTTTCATCGTCGTTGTGCCTCGCTGCCAATGATGCAGAAGCTCTTCGGCATGCTGGTATCGAGCCCATCGTGTCACCGAATGACTTCAGGGCGTTCATGACTGATCTTCAGCTCGACCCAGACGAGATGAATGCGGCCGAAGTGCTGCTCGATGACTACGCCTCTGGAATGCGTTCCGTCCTTGATGCACTTCATGTCCAACAAGAAAGAGATCGGGCGAGACTCGACGCCGCGCTTGATGGTCGAGTTCGGTTGACGGCCGATCAGATTCGCGAACTTCGAATGTCCCTGCGACTTGCAGTGCGAGATGCGTGGGTTGTGGCTGACCAGCAGCTCAATGAGATGGTTGAGTGGGGCACACTGCTTTCGCGGGCAGATGCTGCGGCGCAGGCCCGGGCGACTGGTCAGTTTCACCGGCGTGTGTATCTCACAGGCCATGGCCGGGCAGGTCTTGTTGATGTTGCAGCCCTCGTTGCTGAAGCGGCGGACA
This sequence comes from Phycisphaerae bacterium, assembly GCA_963694215.1. Classification (GTDB taxonomy): domain Bacteria; phylum Planctomycetota; class Phycisphaerae; order Phycisphaerales; family SM1A02; genus UBA12567. Next base: position 127 of record CAVOCO010000186.1, on the reverse strand, counting down.
AGGAACTTTCGCACATTGACCGAGAATCGGTACGTGCGGCCTTATTGACGTATCGCCAGCAGATTGCAGATGTGGCGCAGGCTGACGCACTGGCAGTCCGCGGCGCGAAGATCATCGATGCCATGGC
>CAVOCO010000185.1:0-3967 GCA_963694215.1 Phycisphaerae bacterium | reverse complement strand
ATACGGCGGTCGACCAATATGTCGACCAGAGCGCTCACATCTGCAAGTCCCGCTTCCGATTCAGTTGAAATGCCCTGGATCCCCATCACTTGTATGCCATATGCGCGGCCAAAGTAATTGAATGCATCATGAGCGGTTATCAATACCCGCTGGTTCTTGGGAATGCTCGCAATGACCTGCGTAACGTACGCATCGAGTTCTGCGAGTTCTGCTGTATAGGCTGCTGCATTCTTGCGGTATGTGTCGCACCCACCAGGATCAGCTTGGCAGAGCGCAATAGCCACCGCGTCAGTCGCCGACATCCATGCTTTGACATCCATCCACACGTGTGGGTCAGGATGCCCAGGCTGGTCTTCTGGCTCGAGCAAGAACGACTCGTCAACCATTGCTGCCACCGGTCGAACGAACTTGCCCCGAGCAGCGGCCCGCTCAAAGATGTCGCCCATACGTCCCTCGAGCTTCAATCCGTTATAGAACACGACATCAGCGCCCATGATGCGCCGAACGTCCGATGCAACAGGCTTGTAGAGGTGCGGATCAACGCCCTCCCCCATGATGGTGTGCAGATCAACCCGGTCACCAGCAACATGACGAGCGATGTCGCCAATCATGCCCGTTGTCGCCACAACCTTGAGTTGCGCTCCGGCCGCCCAGGCAACGCTCCAGGCCAATACCGATACAACTGCAAGGCACTTGGTCAAGATCACGCTCCTTGATACATATTTGTAGCACATGCTACACGACTGTAGCGTATGCTACAATCGCAAGTAGTCCAAGTCAACCACGAGCACAACTCATGCCCCAGCGACCAAGCCCATTTGCCAAGACCCGCACAGACCATGCCACTGAAACGGCTGAGGACTATGTGGAGGCCATCGGTGACATCTTGGACGAGCAAGCCACCTGCCGAGTCAAAGACCTTGCAGTCAAGATGGAAGTGACCCACGTAACCGTGACTCGCATCCTTCAACGGCTCTCCGCGGAGGGGCTCATTGACAAAGACCCATACGGGCCATGCACGCTGACTGAAAGTGGCCATGACATGGCGACTCGATCACGGCGTCGCCACCGGCTGCTGCTCGACTTCCTGCTTCACATTGGCGTACCACCAGCCGACGCAAAGAGAGATGCAGAGGGCATGGAACACCATGTCAGCGAGGCAACCCTTGCAGCCATGCAGGCCACTATGAAGGTCTAGCAAAGAACTCCTGGTCAAGATCGGCGTGCTTGATCTAAGATTGTGCTCATACCTGTGGAACGCCGCGCTCAGCATGATCTTCAACCTCAAAGAAGCCCGCTTCTTCGACCTTCGTAAGCGACGCAACAATGCTTGATGGAAACGACTCCCTCAGCGTATTGAGTTCACGAACATTACCGTTGTAAAATCGTCGCGATGCTGCAATGCGATCTTCTGTGTTGCTAAGTTCCTCTTGCAGGTCGAGAAAGTTACGATCAGCCTTCAAGTCTGGATAGGCCTCAGCAACAACAAAGAGTTTGCCGAGTTGCCCAACAAGTCGTTGTTCGTCACCCGACTGGCGGGCGGGGTCACCCGTACTGGCAATCGCAGCAGCGCGGGCCTTGGTAATTGAGTCAAACACATCCTTCTCATGGGCCGCATAGCCTTTAACTGCGCGAACAAGATTCGGGATCAATTCATACCGACGTTTCAGCTCTACATCCACGTCGGACCAGCTCTCCTTGAGGTGCTGCCGAATCGAGACGAACCGGTTGTACACCACCACAAACCACAACAGTCCGATGGCAACGACACCGCCGGCAATGCACAAAGGAACGATCCATTCCATATCACTCTTGCTCCTTGTATTGACCTTCAGCGATACCTCGCACAACATGATCCGGCCAATGATCGAGAAATCGTCCGACAAATCCGAGCTGCTCTTGAAAGCGATCGGCTGGCCACTTCTTCTTGTCCGCCACACATATCCAGCCATCTTCCATATCGATCACCGGAGCCTCCTCCGCCATCAAGAATTCCATCATGCGAGGATCGATAAGGTCCCAGGCAAATCGTTTGCTCGAACTGGCCACGTGAAACCTGCGACTGAATTCAACTGACTCAAAGTCGATGTCATCAAATCCAAAGAAGTCTGTCACGCGATCAAAAATATGTTCCTTGCGCAGCAACACATCAGGCACACCCTCGTGGGGCACACCAACAAGGACATAACTGAATCGGCGTGTCACACGTCGTCGGTTTTTTCCAGAACCAGACTCCACCGTGTATCGGAAGTCCCCCATCACCACCGACTGTTCTTGGCCACCAACAGTCGTCGTACCACTCAGCGTGTTGTAGGCGGTCCGGCTCGTTCCGACCCGAAAGATCGCAAACTGAGCGAAGCGCTCGTCGTGACGAGAATTCGCCCCCCGCGAGAACTGGAGCCCAAGCCTGTCTGCAAGAGAGTGAAGCGCCGCAATACGCTTCTTCGCCTGCTGGCGCGTGTAGTAGGCTCCGACGGCAAACAGAACCAGCACGCCAATAATGATCAAGACTGTCACAGTACTGTCAACCCCGCGAACACTACACACTGCATAGATCACCTCTCACTGCTCGGCATTGCACAGAGAATACCTCGCCTCAGCTCATCGCACCCCCGTCGCATGCGACGCGATCGATTAGTGCTCTTTCTAGAGCCATCCTCGAAGCGGTCTGTTTGAACCGCGATGTTTGCTCCGTAAATCTCGCCCTTACAAAGAGAACCCCCTTCGACGTAATCGCCGAAGGGGTGTTTTCAAAGAAGAAGTCGGGGCGAATGGATTCAAACCTGCACGCTCATCGCCCCGAACGAAGCGTTCTACCAAAAGGTCATATCTCGTACCACAGCAAAAAAAGAGCCCGCCGAAGCGGGCTCTCAGTAATGGGCGCGGGAGGATTCGAACCTCCGAAGGCGAACGCCAACAGGTTTACAGCCTGTCCCCTTTGACCACTTGGGTACACGCCCGCTCTAGAGCGGGAGAGAGTACCCCATCACCCCGAATGGGGCAAGATGAGGAGATACTATTCCTCCTGCTCTACTCAGGCTCGCGATCCCATCGTGGTAGCACCTGCCCCCATTCAATAGGTCTATTGATCTCCAATCGAACCGCATGCATAATGAGCTCAAAAAACGGCGATGCGGCTGGCTCCCCATTATTCGTGGCCATATTCTGAGACACTCGATACTGCAAAAGCTCAATGTGTTTCGGCAGATACAGACCTCCCGCAATCTGCTGGAATTCGCTCATCTCCGTTCGAGCCAAGATCGATCCCTTGTCCACTTCAAGCCATCGATCAATCCGAAGCGGTGAAAAGCCGCGTGCAGGATCGAGGTAGATCCAGCATGGATGTTGCCAGCCAAGACGCAGCACCACAACCGGCACGTCATCAAGCACATCTAGGCTTGACTCGACCACCACCGTGCCAGCCGCTGCGCTACCTAACATTGCCGCAAGATCATGCTCGGCGGCGCGTGCCGTGCCGTCGGCATGCCTTCCAATGCACCCACCTGCCCCAAGCCACGAGTCCTCAATGCCGATCATCGAGAGGCTAGCCGCGTCGACTTCTCGCATGACCTTTCCGCGTCTTGAAAACCACAAACGCTCGCCGTCGGTTCGCCATGCCATGGCAGACCCATCGTCGACTGGGTTCACAAGACCTGCTGCAGTTGCGGCCACGCTCCGATGCACTGCGTACTGGTCTTGCCACCACCGAACCCACCATGTCATTGATTCATCCAAAGTTGAGGAAGCAGCGTTATGACGTTTCACGGCAACGTGATACTCCACATCGACCGCGTCAATTGAGTCACGCTTTGCCTCGAAGATTGCAGCCAGATCACCTACTTCAATGGGCGGTCTGCTCCGGTGCGCTTCCCACGCAGCCAGAATCAGCGGCCCCAGCACACTCGCCTCATCACGGCCAACTGTGGTTCCGCTGATTGCTTCCATCAACTGCGTGCTCGTCCACGGA
>CAVOCO010000184.1:0-3967 GCA_963694215.1 Phycisphaerae bacterium | reverse complement strand
GGCGTGTGACACGAAGTGGTCCACCAACCTCCTCCCATCGTGGGCCTCGCCGACGAGCAGGTCCCGCGGGGGGCTGCTCCCCAATCCGATTCGGTCTGAGATCGATTGTGGCCGAGGCATGGAAGATCTCTCTTTCGGCGACTATGACGCATGGTCGCCGAGCACTGCGGCTCAATCGCAATGCTTGTTCAATCGCGTCGCGTACATGCCCGACGCTAGTCGCCTCGATCATTGGAAGCCCCGCCGAGACAATGCGAGGACGAATCTCGGGCGCATTGCCAGGGTCCTCAAGCAGCACAGCCACAGCTTCACTCTCTCCGAGCGGGACTTCTCCAAACTGCTCCAAAGCACGAAGTCCTGATACGGCGGTCGGCCCGGTTGCAACCACCACGATTCGTCGCCCATCACGTGCATCCCATCGGGCCAGCTCAAGGGCTCGACCAGCATCATCCATGATTCGATCAACAACTCGGTGTCGACGGATAAGCTCACGCACCTCATCGCGCTGAATCATCTTGAGCAGCGATCGAGTTGCTCGGCTTTGCGTCACGATGAACCGAGTAATCATCGCATCACTTTCAAGTACAGCCTTAAAAGCAGCTTCGGCAGCTGTCAGGATGCCAACGCCATCATGCTGCTGCAGTGGATTTTCGATTGACCTGTGCGCCTCATGCATCCGAACATTCTCCGTTCAGGCAAAGTCGACCATCGAGCAGATCATCAATCAGCGTCGCGACACCATGCTCATTGTGCCCGCCTGTTACCGAATTGGCTACAGCGAGTACGCGATGGTCGGCATTTGCCATTGCAATTCCGATGCCGCACTGCTCGATCATCAACACGTCATTTAATCCGTCTCCAACAGCGGCGGCGCGGCGAGCGTCAAGTCCGACATCATCGCAATGAGACTGGATCATGGTCCACTTGTCTGCGTCTGGATGAAATACTTCCAGCAGATGTACCGGTTCGCCTGCATGCTCTGAACTGGTGACAGCTTCCCAGTGCCGAGCCAGGACATTGTCTCCGAAGTGCTTCTCGAGCCGTGAAACCATCGGCATAAACTCAGTCGGTCCGCCGATTGCACCAATACGAACAGTGTCATGTGGGTGTGGATCATCTTCGACGCGGTCAACGCGATGAAAGGTTGCCCCGGTGTGCTCGATCCACCAATGCGAGACAGGATGCAAATCACCAACGCCAACAAATACATAGTCGACCCCTGCTTGATGCCTGTCCTTCAAAATCATGGCCATGGGGTGAGCGTCAAGAACACAATCAACAATTTGCGAGACCAATTCAGATTCAAGTGCGCGGCGACGTATGGTCCGTCGACCTTCGACATCAAGCAATAACGAGCCGCTCGCGGCAATCAGAGTTCCCCGATAGTCAATAGATTCGAGTACAGACTCACACTCGCTGAGCGTTCTCCCGGTGGCAATCAAACACGGGAAGCCGCTCTCGCTTGCCCTGCGCAGGGCTGCAGCATTCTCGTTCGACACGGCGCCATCGGTGCCGAGCAACGTGCCATCTAGATCAACTACAAGCAAGTCAGGGCGGCCCATTCCTGCAACGGTAGCACGCTGCAGGCCGCTCTGATGGCACAAGGCAGTGATTCTGGTGGTTGCTGAGCGAGATAGAGAACCCGTACAATGGCTTGGAACACCCGCTCTCCCTCGGACGCTGTTTCCATATGCATCACGACCCCGCCTTTGCCAAGAATCTCGTTCCCACGCTACAGGCAGCCTGTGACGGACGACTTGGCAAGGTCATATGGTTTCGGACCGATTGGCAACGGGGTGGAGCAAGCACCGGGCGAGCACTCTGGTCGACAGAGGGCAGCGATGCTCGTGAAGTTATCGTGAAGTTCCCAGTAGTACCACGGGAGCTGTACTGGACCAGGCGGCTCCAAAGTCCAATTGGAGACCCGCGACCAGTGGTTCCGCAGTTACTCGCATCCGGTACAACCCTTGGTAGCTATGACCTTGCTTGGATTGTCATCGAGCGGCTGCCTTATGGGCCACTCGGGCAACGCTGGCACAAAGACCACATCGACCGCGTGGCCGCCGCAGCTGCTCGCTTTCAAAAAGAGACGGCAGAGCTACCCATGGATGAAACAGACAGGGAGCGAGTTGAGGATTGGACGACGCTGCTTCACCAATCTCGGGCCACACTTCGCGACAATGCCGTCGCCTCAACACCCGCATGGACTACAGCTGTCAAGCAGGTCCAGCGGCTTCACGGTGAGTTGGTCGAACGTTGGCGGTCGCGAGATACGACCCACTGGATCCATGGCGATCTGCATTTGGCCAATGCGTTGAGCCGCGATTCTGTTCAATCAGGAGAGGTGACCTTGATTGATCTGGCCGAAGTACGACCGGGGCACTGGATCGAGGATGCTGTCTACCTTGAGCGTCAGCTCTGGCGCCGGCCTGATCGGCTCAAAATGACACGGCCAGTGCGTGCAATGGCCAAGGCTCGGCGGTTGCTCGACCTGCCAGTACGCAAGGATGCCCACCAACTGGCCGATGTCAGGCGAATCTTGATGGCGGCCACCGCACCGGCATTTCTATCCAGCGAGGGGCACCCGCAACATCTCAGCGGCGCACTTGCTCAACTGAATGCTGCCCTTTCACGCCTCTAGAGCTTGATACGCACCCAAAATGGTTGTCGTCGCGATACTATGTATTGTCATTCAAGTTTATTGAAAATGGATGCCCCTACCCATGGCTCGTAACGAAGATCGCAACGAAGATCGCAAACGCCTCGCTGAGGTACGTACCACCGACGTGAACGAAGGCAATCTCAATGAGGACTTCGTCACATGGCTCAAGACCAAGGGCCCGACATGGCTCTTGATTATTGTCGCATTCCTTGTTGCCTACTTCGTCATGATTCGATGGCAACAACAAGCAACACGCGATCGCGACGAGGCTTGGATTGAGCTGATGACCACCACCCAGCCATCCTCGCTCGAGGACATTGCCCGCCGTCACGTTGCCATTGATGGCATCGCCGACCAAGCTCGGCTCAATGCAGCAGACATCCTGCTCTTTGATGTTCAGCGTGGGCGAACGACAAGCGCCGACGGACAAGAAACAGCAGCCCTTGATGCAGAAACCCGCGCAGCCCATCTTGCCCAAGCAGCTCGGTTGTATCAAGAAGTTGCTGACGAAGATGATGGGTCTGAAGCCAAGCGGCTCGCCGCTATCTGCGCCTTCAATGGTCTTGCTGCCGTGCATGAGTCCCAAGGTCAAATCGATGAGGCCATTGCGGCATACAAGAAAGCTGAAGAACGGGCAAGTGGATGGATTCCTGCGCTTGCAGCATTAGCGAAGAAGCGTGCAGACACAGCTGCAGAGCTCAGCGATGATATTTCCTTCGCCACGCCTCCGCCCGCACCGGTGCTTCCAGCTGATCTTGTACTCCCACCACTGAGTACTGATCCAACACTGATCCAGACGCCCCCCGCACCGCCAAGCGAGACGACTGATAGCGAAACCGATGAGCAGTGACCGAGGGTGAAAGCCCAATAGGAAGTGGCGGCGCCGTAGACCCAGCGCTATATAGCACTGACGACGGTCCATCCCAAGTGTCATTCACGCTCTCACGTGATCTTCAGAAGCGACTTGATCGCTATCTCGGCGACCGCATCCCATGGCTCAGCCGCACGTCGCTGCAGCGACTCATTGGTGAGCAAGCTGTCACGGTCAATGGACGCTACCCAAAGGCATCTACGAAGCTCCGCAAGGGTGATGTGGTCACAGTCATCCTTCCACCGCCACCAAGCTCAGATCTTCCCGCCGAAGACATCCCGATTGAAATCCTCTATGAGGATGCCGACATTATCGTGATCAACAAACACGATGACATTATTGTTCATCCGGCAAGGGGCAACCAATCGGGAACCATCATCAACGGTCTTGCGTGGCATCTTCGTCACTCCGGCGGCGGCGAGCTGTCAGATGTT
>CAVOCO010000183.1:0-3979 GCA_963694215.1 Phycisphaerae bacterium | reverse complement strand
GTAGACGGCGAAGTAACGGTGTACAGCGATTACGGTCACCACCCCACTGAGATTGAGAAAACACTGCATGCACTCAGAGCGGCAGAAAATCCACGACGACTAATTTGTGTCTTCCAACCACATCAACACAGCCGAACTCGATTTTTACTCGATCAATTCGCCGAGTCATTCTCGGCTGCTGACGAAGTGATTGTCCCTGAGATCTACTTTGTGAGGGATTCAGAGGCCGAGAAGAAAAAAGTGTGCGCGCAGGATTTGGTCGAGCGGCTCCAAGAACGCGGTGTCTCAGCGCTGCATGTGGCTGATTTTGCAGACATTGTCTCGCGATTGCGGACCGACCTGCAAGATGAAGACCTGCTTGTTGTGATGGGCGCAGGCCCCGTGTGGACTATTGGCCGAGACTTCATGGCTGACGCCACATGAACCAATCACGATCCTCTCTGCTTGGCGATCTTGACGTCGAGGTCACGCTTGATGCCCCGATCGGCTCAGGCACTTGGTTTGGCATCGGTGGAAGCGCAGACATCTTGGCATCACCGCGAACCGAGTCATCGCTGATTGAACTCGTCACCCGGTGCGCCGATCACAGCGTGCCAGTTCGCGTGCTTGGTGGCGGCGCCAATCTTCTTGTCGATGATGGTGGAGTCGACGGTGTTGTCGTTCAGTTGAATCACGAGCACTTCAAACAAATTCGATACACAGCGAAAGGTGACATCACGGCTGCCTGCGTTGGCGCAGGTGTGAACCTATTTGATCTCGTACAAGAAACCAAAAGACGCGGATTACATGGGGTTGAAATGATGGCTGGCATTCCAGGGAGTGCTGGCGGCGGTGTTCGAATGAATGCCGGGGGCGCCTGGGGACAATTGAGCGACTGCCTCAAGACAATCAGCATCGTGTCCCTTGATGGCACTCATCATGTCTTCGATGCCGCGTCATTGGGATTTCGATACCGCGGAAGTGATCTTCCACAAGGAATTATCACCCAGTGCACAATCTCACTCCAAGAAGATGATCCCATCACAGTGGGTGACCGCGTCAAGAAAATATTCCAGCACAAGAAATCGACACAGCCCATGGCCGATCACAGCGCTGGGTGCGCCTTCAAGAATCCGGTTGACCCATCCACGGGGCGTCATGTCTCTGCTGGAGCGCTCATTGATCAAGCCGGACTGAAGGGGCGAAGTATTGGGTCGGCAACGGTCAGTACTCAACACGCCAACTTCATCGTGACCAGCACAGGGGCAAACGCCACTGACATCAGACGCCTCATTGACGATGTCCGCGAAGAAGTCCTCAGCCGTATGGGCGTCACACTTGAGCCCGAAGTTGTGATCTGGAAACGGAGCGACCACACGTGAGTACCCACCGCATCGCAGTGCTCATGGGCGGCCCAGATGCCGAACGCGATGTGAGCATCAGGTCTGGACAAGCAGTCGCTGCGGCGATCAGCACCGCGGGGTGGGCGGTAGAGCAATACGTCATTGATCACATCGACAAGACCGACCTCGCAGCACTCTCTGGAGACGTCATATTCCCCGTACTCCACGGTCCGTGGGGCGAGGGGGGCGGCCTACAAACACTACTTGAGGCCGATGGGCGGGCATACGTTGGCTCAACACCCGATGTGGCCGCCGTGTGCATGGACAAAGATCGCACAAAGACAATCGCTGCGGCGCTTGGCATCGTCACCCCGGAATGGGTACTCGTGAAGCAACCTGAGCCATGCCCCATCGCGCCGCCCGTCGCTGTCAAGCCCCACGCAGATGGGTCGAGTATTGACCTCCACCTTTGTAGCACTCAGGATGACGCCGATGCCGCAGTGGCCGCAGTGACCAACTGCCATGGAGCTGCCTTGGTAGAACGGTGGATTACGGGCCGCGAAATGACAGTTGGCATTGTCACTGGGCAGGCCCTGCCGATTGTCGAAATCATGCCGGCCTGCGGCGTATATGACTTCGCTGCCAAGTACGACAGAGATGATACGCAGTACGTCGTCAACCCATCCGTGGACCAAGATGATGCCGCCACCATGGTGAAGGCCGCGATAACGCTCTGCGAGACCATCGGCGCCCGGGACGTTGCTCGCGTTGACTTCTTGCTTGACCAAACAGGGCCGTGGCTACTCGAAATCAACACGATGCCAGGTTTCACAGACCATTCACTTCTTCCGATGGCTGCTAAAGCACACGGCTGGGACATGCCCAGCCTGTGCGAACGACTGGTGCACGCTGCGATTTCTCGATCGACGGCAAACTGAGTCCACCCCGCACATCACCACGCACAGACTGTTTTTAACGAGACACTCGGGTTTGTACCCCAAACTGACCGATACATATCCCAGCGGCATGTTGAGCCGTCTGGAGGAATCGTTGCGCCATGGCTCGCAAGACCACACGTTCTACAAAAAAGAAGCAGTCTCGGTGGCAGCCGGTCTGGACCACTCTCTCTCAAACCCCCAACGCCCTTCGAGGGGACGCAGGCGGATGGGTGGTCTTTGGCCTCTTCGCAATCGGCCTGGCCATTGCCACACCGTCACTTCGACGAGCAGTCTCAGCGACAGCCCCGCGAGCACAAGAAGTGCGATTTGTTGACACCCCTGATTGGATTGGCAAATCGCTGATCACCCACCTTGGCCGCATCGCCACCCAGCAAATTGGCACTGAAGCCCCAACCCAACACCAACTCATTGCGATTCACACCGCCCTCGAAGATTCGGGCTGGTTTGACCGCATCAACCAAGTACGACGAACTACAGGTGGGGACATTGAAGTGCAGGGCGTCTTCTTGAATCCAGTGGCAGTCATCACCGATTCACATGGCGACGTCTTGGTTGATCAATCTGGTCAGCCCCTTCCGCATGGCACAAAGCTCGATGGCGATGACCATCGACTCAGAATTATCCATCCTGGGGAAGATCGCCCTGCTCGCCCGCGGCGGACCTGGCAGGGAGATGATATTTCGGCAGCACTTGCCCTGCTTACCGTCCTCAAGCCGCATCCATGGATCAACCAGATTGAGTCCATCGATCTGGCAAGCTACAACCACAATGGTAGCCTGACACTCCACACTGATCAGTGCACGATTGTCTGGGGATCAGCCCCCCGTGAAGAAACCAACCTCGAAACCCTCTGTGACCGCAAACTAGTCTGGCTCACGAGTCAATATAATGCGAGTGGCCGAATCGACGGTTACCACCACGGCGAACTCGACCTGCGAAGCTCAAGCCACTTTGTCAAGACGAACTAGCACTCGACACACTTGCAAAACTCACCTGATCGAGTCACCATAGTCCCATGCACTGGATCTGGCCCACATTCGTATTCGTCGCCCACATTGGCCTCATTGTCTGGCTCGTCGGGCTTATCTTGCTGCGAAAAAATGGCACGAGCGATACACGTCTCGCATGGATCGTCTTTATCGTGCTCGCGCCATTTTTGGGTGCTGTGGCCTACCTTTTTCTTGGTGGCATCCGAGTTGCGGGCAAACGACGACGACATCACGCCTATGTCCATGCCGAATATGCGATGTCACGCGAAGCGTCAACGAGCTATCTACTCGCAAGCCAGACTGACATACCTGCACCCTACGACCGCATCTTCTCACTCGCTGGAGCGACCTGCGAGTCCGATGTTGTTGGCGGAAACTCGGTTGAACTCATTGGGAGCCGCAATGAATTCGAGAAGAGGTTCATTCTCGACATCGACCAAAGCACCAAAACGGTTCATGTGCTGACATACATCTACCTTGATGACGACGTTGGCCAGCACATTGGAGCGTCTCTCATCAGAGCAGCCCTGCGCGGCGTCACTGTGCGGCTACAAGTCGACTCTGTCGGATCGCGTACTTTCCTTAACTCACAGCTCAAGCGAGACATGGCAAGTGGTGGCGTACAGATTGCAGAAATGCTTCCCGCCAAGTTGCTTCGGGTCATGTTTTCTCGCCTGGATATCCGGAACCATCGAAAAATAGCAGTCTT
>CAVOCO010000182.1:0-3986 GCA_963694215.1 Phycisphaerae bacterium | reverse complement strand
AGCACCAAGACCATTGTCTCGACAGCAGGAAGCGAACTCATCGCCTTGCCAATAAAGTCACCACGCCCTGGAGAATCGATAATGTTGAAGTGGCAACCAGCGTGATCAAGCGTTAGCAACGACGAGTCGATGCTGTGACCAAACTTCTGCTCGAGTTCGTCCCAGTCGCTGACCGTCGTGCCAGCCTCAACTGTGCCGGCACGTCCAATGACGCCAGCATCAACCAACATGGCCTCGCCAAGTGTGGTCTTACCAGAGCCGCTCGTACCAACGAGTGCAAAGTTTCGAATCTGTTCTGTTGTGTAATCCGCCATGTTTATACGTCTCCATGATGGACGCATCCCGACCAGCGCGTCCGAGTCATTTTAACTATAGCCCTGCGGAGAACCCCCGCCCGGATTAGTCTTAAGCGGACACTTGGCGAACCGCCTCATAGACTGCTGCAGTCACCGCGCAGGCAAGGTTAAGACTCCTCGCAGGTGGCCGGACTGGCAAGGACAGCCTGCACGCAGGGCCCCAGCGATCGACTGCCCATGCCTGCGTCGCCTCTGGCAAGCCTCGCGTTTCACATCCAAAAAGTAAGTAATCGCCACTTTGGATGGATGCTTCCCATATCGGGCGATCGGCCCGAGCTGTCATTGCCCACAACCGCTCAGGCTGCTCAGTGTTCAGAAAGGCCTGCCAGCTCTCGTGCTCGCGGCAGTCAATCTGATCCCAGTAATCGAGCCCTGCTCTTCGGCGAGCCTTCTCAGACATATCAAAAGAAATGGGGTGCACGATATGCAACACCGCTCCGGTTGCTGCAGCTGTGCGGCCGATGGTGCCCGTGTTATTCGGGATCTCCGGGTTGAGCAGAACAATGTGCACTGGCATGTGGATGAGGGTACGTCAGTTGAGCAGCTTGTGATTCAAAGTCGATGTACTATTCTCGCCATGACTACGACACAATTGCCGCCGCTCGATACCGTCTCGCTTGATCTTCTGACACTGATGGAGAAGGCTGACCCCGCTGTGGCCGAAGTGCTCCGCAATGAAGCCATTCGGCAAGCCGAAACGCTTGAACTGATTGCCTCAGAAAACCATGTCTCCCCGGCTGTCATGCATGCAATGGGCACATGGATGACCAACAAATATGCTGAGGGCTATCCCGGCAAGCGGTACTACGGCGGATGCGAGCACCATGACACCATCGAAGACCTTGCCCGCGAACGTGCCAAGGAACTCTTTGGGTGCGGTTATGCCAATGTGCAGCCCCACTCCGGAGCCAACGCCAACGTCGCGGCCTTCATGGCCCTCTGTAATCCGGGCGATCGCATCTTGTCACTGCCGATCAAATCTGGCGGACACCTGAGCCATGGTTTGAAGCCGAACTTCTCGGGCACGTTCTATGAGATCCACGATTACGAACTCGATACGGATACCGAAACACTCGACTACGACCACATCGCGGCGCGTGCCCGTGAAGTGAAGCCCAAGATGATCATCTGCGGCTACTCCGCCTACCCACGCACCATAGATTTTGCCAAGTTCCGCGCCATTGCAGACGAAGTCGGCGCAATCTTGATGGCAGACATCGCGCACATTGCGGGCCTCGTTGCGGGCGGCGTTCACCCATCGCCCTTCCCACATGCGCACATTGCAACAACCACTACACACAAGACACTTAGAGGTCCACGCGGCGGACTCATCCTGTGCGATGATGAAACCATCGCCAAGAAAGTCGACCGCAAGGTCTTCCCAGGTTCTCAGGGCGGCCCGCTCATGCACGTGATCTCAGCCAAGGCTGTTGCGTTTGGCGAAGCATTACTGCCATCCTTCAAAGAGTATGCCGCCCAGATTGTGGCCAATGCCCAAGCCCTTGCAGCAGGACTTGTCGAGCACGGGTACAGACTCTGCACCGGTGGCACCGACAATCACTTGCTCCTTGTCGATCTCCAACCTCGTGACGCCGATCTGACCGGCGCTGATGCCGAAGCATGGCTTGAGCAGGCCGGCATTGTGACCAATAAGAATGGCATCCCCAACGATCCACGTCCGCCAATGGTGACCAGTGGGCTCAGGCTCGGCACGGCCGCGCTGACCACCCGCGGGCTTGGCGAATCGCATATGCATGACATTGCCAAAATGATCGACCGGGTCATCGAGTCTCATGGCGACGCAGCGGTTGCCGACCAGGTGCGGCAAGATGTCCAGGCCATGTGCGCCGCCTTCCCGCTTCCACACTGACATGCCCGCATTTTGGAGACTCGTCAAGACACCGGTGGGTCACACTCTCTTGGCAGTTGATAAACACAACTGGATGACCGTCCAGTTCGCGGCGCTCCATGATGAACCGCGCGAGGGAACCAAAGACACCCACCTCTTGCCATCCGTTGCTGCATGGATCAGCAGCTGCCTACGAGAGCGTGTGGGCCCACCCCCCGTCGATGTCCCCCACAGCACGCCGTTTCGCGCAGCATGCTGGGCCGCGTGCCGCCAGATCCCAATCGGTCAGACCTGCACCTACACCGAGCTTGCCACGATGGCCGGTGTGCCCAAGGCCGCCCGCGCTGCTGGCAGCGCTATGCGAAATAATCCACTGTCGCTCATCACGCCCTGCCACCGCGTAGTGGCCACCGCAGGACTTGGCGGATACGCCGGGGCCCGCGACCTAGAATCGCCTCAGCTTGTCCTAAAATCAAAAATATTGAAAATCGAGCAACGCCTCGCGGTCATTTGACCGATCCATCGGATCCCGCCATGGGACATGTTTTGCCTTGTGCTAAACTGCCGCGTTCTGCTCAGAGTTGAAGCCTAAAGAGGATCCCCCCAATGCATCTCACCATCGTCGGTAGCGGCTACGTCGGACTCGTCACTGGTTCCTGTTTTGCCAACACGGGCAATCAGATCACCTGCCTCGACATCAATCCGGACCGGGTAGCCATGATGCTACGTGGCGAATGCCCGATCTTTGAACCGGGGCTCTCAGAGCTAATGACGCTCAACATCAAAGCCGGGCGACTGCACTTCACCGGCGACAAGACCGCAGGCTACGCCGATGGCGAACTGATCTTCATCTGCGTCGGCACCCCCACCGGCGCCGACGGACGCAGTGACCTCTCGGCGGTTATGGCGGTCGCGCGAGACATCGGCGAAGCCATCGAGTCGGGCGTCTGCAATGTTGAGCACCCGGTCGTTGTTGTGAAGTCCACGGTCCCTGTCGGAACGACATCCAAGGTCCGCGAGGTTATTGCAGGCATCACAAGCAAGCCGTTCTCAGTTGCCGACAATCCTGAGTTTCTCAAAGAGGGCGACGCCATTCAAGACTTCCAGCACCCGGACCGCGTGGTCTGCGGAGTTCAGCACGAACGCGGCCGCCAGCTCCTGACCAAACTGTACGAACCATATGTCACCAAGTCGAACCCGCTGATGTTCATGGACATTGAATCCTCTGAGATGGTCAAGTACGCCAGCAATGCCATGCTGGCCTGCAAGATCTCATTTATCAATGAAATCGCCCGCCTCGCCGAACATTACGGCGCAGACATTGCTCGGGTCCGCGAGGGCATGTGCGCTGACAAAAGAATCGGCGACAAGTTCCTCTTCCCTGGTCTTGGCTACGGTGGATCATGCTTCCCCAAGGACACGCTGGCCGTTATTGAAATGGGACAAGACTCAGGCATTCCTTGCCTCCTCAACGAAGCCGTGCATGAAGTGAACCAAGAACAGCGACATTGGTTCATCGCTCGACTTCTGAGCCACTTCGGCGAAGACCTCTCGGGTAAGACGTTCGCAATATGGGGACTCGCATTCAAACCTCGTACAGACGATGTCCGCGAGGCCCCCGCTCAGACCATCATTGAGGCGATCTTGTCGCGAGGCGGAACCGTACAAGCCTTTGACCCCATCGCTCGCAAAACCTTCACGCAGTTTGGCCTCGACATCGAATACATCGATGATATGTACGACTGCCTCGAGGGCTGCAACGCGTTGGTGCTCTGCACAGA
>CAVOCO010000181.1:0-4001 GCA_963694215.1 Phycisphaerae bacterium | reverse complement strand
TAATCAGCTGCCCAATGGCCAGGTTGATCTAAGCACAGTGCCCATGTTGCCACCGGCGACGAATGATCGCCCCTATAGCTTGATGGTCGTTATGAATGGTGTTGCTGAGACTGGCCGCGCCGAGCAGTTTGAAGCCGCTCGATGGTTTGACTTCCTTGATGCCGAGAAAGACATGCATCCATCTGGCGATGCGTTTGAGAACCCGTACTGGGTTGATGGCGACAATCAGGACCTTCGCACCCGAACGATCACAGGCGGCGAGCTGATTTGGTCTATCAAACCAGACCAATCAGTTGATGCTGGTGGTGGCGATTATGGCCAGTCCATCCCGTCGCTGGCCAAGGACTGGTATCCGCCGAACGTGGGCGAAGGAGCTTCGCTCAGCCACTTTGACGGCCCGATCATTGATCCAAAGCAGAGCGTTGCGATCGAACTAATAAGGACGCACAGACGCGACTGGAATCAAGACGAAACTGAAACCCAAGGTAGTAATCTGAACGACTATCAGGCTGACGTTGTGATTGATCGTACAGTCGGCGTTGATGGTGTCGATGAATTCGCTCACGTCATGACAACTCAGCTCGCGCAGCATCGACAGCCATCGCTGGAAGACGTGCTGAGTGCACCTCAGCAACCAAATAACACTGGCACGACGATCTTCCCTACGCAAGCCAAGTTTGTCGCGTCCATGGAAAGCGCGGGTGGCGACACGCCGCGAACGCTCAGCGAGTCGTGGGTTTATCCCATGACGCTCCGCGGGCAGTCTGCGCTTGATGACCACACCGATTCGCATGGGTGGTCGAGTTTGCCGGACTCACTTCGAATTGAACCAGAGAAGGCTCGTTGGATGCATTGGGCTCGGTTTAGCCGCGCCTGGGCAATGGATGACTTCACCGCTGATAGGGATCCGGGTGAAGAACCCACCTTCATTGAGGCCGAGTACGCTGCTGAACTGGACTGGGATCCCGCTACGCCACCGACATCGCGGCGGTGGCGACCCGACCGGGCAGCACCACGATTTGTCGCGGCCGGTTCACGCGTGACTCGATCATGGGCTCGTCCGTGGGCGACGCGGCTTGGCGAGTTGCCCAATCTTGACGCCAGTCTTGAATACTCCGCAGATGACACGGGTGTTGACTATCCCATGTTCAAGTTTCCCTACGCCAGCGCAGGCGGCGGGCAGCACGTGCTGCAGAATGCGACGTTTAACCCAGAGGACACGCCGGTTGGCCCGCTACTTGCCAGCAATCGCATTGGCGTGACCATGAGCGAAGATCCACTGTTGGTGGACGGCAACTTGCCGACCTTGTTGCCAGCAAAGCCAGAATCGCCACTGTTCGCCGGTCTGTATCAAACGATTGACTTCGCTCAGGCGCCGCTTCGTTTTGACCGTCGATACGCCGAGCAGAAGGCGATGATTCCAGCCGATGGCATCATCACAAGCACGGACGGCGATCTTGACTGGCCGCGGTGGATCATCGACTCACCGGATGCAAATGGAGATCTGGTGTCACGTGATGTGAGAGTGATTATTGAGGGCGACCCTGAGAACGATACGAGTTTGCCACGAAGTGCGAATTTGTTTGATGGCGACCAGGGCAATGACTTCGCGGCCACGCCGCTTGAATTCGAGTCACCGGAGATCTTCGGTGCCGAGTTCGGTGTGGGATGGTTCCGAACCGACTCAACCAATAACTTCGGCACAGAAGGTACAGAAGTGGCCGACACGTACGCCACGCTGCTTCGGTATCGCCACGGCAACATCTTCAATGTCGACTGGGACCCAGATGGACTTGGTCGCATGGATACCAACAACGACGGCAACTGGGATACAACCGGCGCGCCGTACACGCCGGAGAATGCGTACCCCTATCCATGGGCGACGCGCAACGCGCGGCTTCCGTGGTCATTTAGTACAACGATAGAAGACTCTACGGCCCCTGAGACTGAGTACCGCATCTTCCAAGCCGCGAAGCCGTCATTCTTCGCGTTCACGCCACGCCGCAATGTGAACGGTACGCAAATGAGTCTTGACTCGGGCTATGACGGTGACGCCACGACCTTTGATTGGTCGTATCCAGACAAGGGGTGGTACGGCCCCGATGAAATAGATGGCGAATTGTTGATGCCGCATGGATTCCAAGTGAATCTCAAGAATGCGAACTTTGAGCAAGTGGGCGAGGTGTTCAACGCATTGACGGTTGCTCACGAACTTTATGTGCCAATGCAGCCATCGACAGCAGGGACAATTCCCCAAGTGTTTCCAGGCGGGCCTGGATGGTTTGCATGGCCACCAGAGCCGCAGTTGCCGGTCGATGGTCAATTCCTTGCTCATGTGAACACCGGCCAACAAGATGGCATTGTGACCATGCGGACATTCTCTGAGGGGCTCTCCGAACTGGCTGATGCAGGCGCAGGCGTTGGAATTGGACGTCTTGAATTGACAACCAGTCGCGAGAATCTCAACGCAGTCATTGGTGACCAGCCCTATGTGCTGATGGATCTTGATCTCGAAGATCCAGAAAATGCGCCGCCGCCGTGGTATCTCGCTTCCGATGACCGAGCACACTTTGAACCCGATCTTCCGGCAGCGCAGCGTATTGCAGACCTGTTCGTGTGTGATGGGCCGGGCGTCTACGACTTTGAAACCAATCAAGACAACGCTACGCATAATCAGGGCGACATCGTGCCTGACGGATTCATTGACGATCGTGACAGTTATCAACGGTTCACCAGTTCATTCAGCGGCGTCAGTAGTGCAATGCCACGTAATCCGGCATTTGATAATGCCGCCGGCTTCCGTGGTGACCCGACACGCGGCATGATCAATATCAACACCGCTCCTGTTGAAGTGCTCCGCGCAATGCCGCACATGTACCGGCTCGTTCACGCCGACCCGTCGTCTGGTGGCCAATCGAGCATTCTCGATGACGGTGTGACAGGGCACGACCTAGCCGGCCCGATCAGCCCGAACCCGCGTTCAGGCGTGCCTGAAGCCATGGTGCAGTACCGCGACGGGCTTGGTAAACGACCTCGTGCAGACAATGATTTTTCGCTTGATTTGCTCGTGCCCGGAACTGCCGCAGGTCCAGTCTATGGTGATCGCGGCGTTGGCGAGGATGAAGACTTGGTGTCTACCGATGCGTGGTACGACGATCGGCAGGGGGATCCGCTTGGTCTCAATACGGATCGTGCCATTCAGCAGTCCCGTGGTACGCGGGGGTTTGCTGCGATTGGCGAATTGTTCCAGCTCTCCAGGCCGGCCTTGTACGGATTCGAAAATGACCCAGATGGACAGGATAGACGCGACCCACTCGGTTCAGCGTTGTCATCAGATGCCTGGCGGATGGACTGGGCGGCGCGAAACCCGTTTGGGTACCAAGATGAGCAGGTGCACGGCGTGAATTCCCAGGACAGCCAAATGTGGGATCCTCGCGATGCTGATCTTATTCCAGAAGAACGTCGCTCGCTCTCAGATGTCGGCGCGTTCCTCTCGACAGATACTGGCCGGCTCTTTGATAGTCAGGTGCCGGATCTGCGAACAGCCGAATACGTGGCTGCCGGTGATTGGGGCAACCCGATTGACAACGATCCGCTGCAGTCGATGAACAATTCTGATGCGCGCTACCGCGAGGTTCATCTCACAGGTGACCGCGTGGCCGCTGACGCCGAAGAGGCGAGTTTGCTCTTTAGCGGCATCTCTAATCTTATCTCGACGCGATCCGACATCTTCACGGTGCACTTGCGTGTGCGTACGTTCAAGCAAGAGCCCGAGAGCGGCATCTGGGACGCCACCGATCCGGCATCAATTGTGTCAGACGAGCGATTCGTCATGGTGGTCGACCGAAGCAACGTCGAACGCCCCGCCGATCGTCCACGCATCTTGTTGATGGACCGTGTGGATCACTGACCCCTATCCCGTTGTGACATCCCCAAACCTTCGCTGCCGGATGGCAAATTCGCGGATGGCGTCGTGGAACGCATCTTTGCCAAAGTCGGGC
>CAVOCO010000180.1:0-4019 GCA_963694215.1 Phycisphaerae bacterium | reverse complement strand
CCGCAGCAGCATGATGATCCGGTGTCAGTGTTAGTCATTGAAACAATCTCCTCGTGGCGTTGTGCCGAACACTATGTCGGCATGACATGCTCGGCTCCTGCAATTTGTATGCAAAAAGAATGTGGAGCGCGTTTTGCGGCTTCCCAGCCTTTGCCGGATGGCGGCTACGCGAGGGAGCATCGAACGTGCGTTTTGGGTATGTAGAGCATGTGTTGCCTGAGAAATACACGACAATGTCGTTAGATATTGGTCATCATGACATGGCACTGGAGCGCGACTCGGACAAGGATGTCTACACCAGCCCAGTGAACAGCGTTGCATTTTAGAATCCTTCAGTTGCCGTGGCAGTCCGGTGTCCCGTGGTTCTGGCCAATTCCGATCGCGTTGGCCTTGAAGGCTGCATGCATCTTCTTGGGTAGGTATTGGCCATGTCCTACTGACGCCGTGCTGGCCATGTGGCCACCCTGATCGCTACAATCAGCGTCGTCTTACGGACACGACTGCCATATGTTTGATCGCCTTCACACCATCTGGACCCTGCTTGAGGGTCAGCGGGTTCGCTACACCGCAGCGCTGTTGTCGCTGATTGTGGCGGCAATGTTGTTGTACGCGGTGCCTGTGGTGCCACAGATCGTGCTCGATGGCGTGCTTTCAGCTGAGCCTGGAGAAGCGTCGTGGCCGGAGCGGTTCGGACTCTCGCTCATGGGCGGCCGGGACTATGTCTCTGAGCGGTTGTGGATTCCCGCCCTCTTCGTGGTCGGGCTCACAATGCTCGCTGCGATCGCGACCTACTTTCGCGGGCGCTGGGTGGCCATTGCCGCTGAGGACGTAATCTGCCGTTTGCGAAATCGCCTGCACAGTCATCTCAACCGTTTGCCATGCACGTGGTATGACCAGGCAGAAACAGGGGATGTGCTGCAGCGGTGTACCTCGGATGTCGACACGCTTCGTAATTTTCTTGCCATGCAGGTCATTGAAATCGGCCGCGCGATTGCAATGCTGCTTATTCCGCTTCCATTGATGTTCATGATGGACATCTCAATGTCGGTTGCATCACTTGTGCTGATTCCCGCCATTGTATTTTCGGCGTTCTTCTTCTTCGGCCAGGTGAAGTCCATCTTTCGCGAGAAAGACGAAGCCGAGGGCAGGATGACCGCATGCGTGAATGAGAACCTGCATGGCATTCGTGTTGTCAGGGCATTTGCGAGGCAGAGTTTTGAGCGAGACAAGTTTCGCGTACGCAATGAAGAGCATCGGGGGCTGGACTATCGTTTGTACGCGTTGCTTGCGTGGTTCTGGTCGTCTTCTGATCTGATCTGTTTCACGCAGAAGGCCATCGTGCTGATTTTGGGTGCGTACTGGGTGGCGACGGATGTGTTGCAGATTGGTACGTACTACTTCTTCATTGCCGCCGTATCGATGTATGTGTGGCCTGTTCGGATGCTTGGCCGCTTGCTTTCTGAACTTGGCAAGGCGGTGGTCGCGGTGGACCGGATTCATGAGATTCTCGAAACGCCTGCGGAAGTGGAAACTGGCGCGGACTCGCCCAAGCAGGGCGGCGGGGAGATCGAGTTCGAATGCGTTACATTCTCGCACGAGGAAAGCTCGCCCATTCTCAGTGACATTTCCTTTACGGCCAAGGCTGGCCAAACGTTCGCGATCGTGGCCCCATCAGGTGGAGGCAAGTCGACGATCATCAACCTCTTGCTCCGTCTGTATGACTGTGATGCAGGCATAATTCGTGTTGATGGTGTCGACATCACGTCGCTCGATCGCGCACAGCATCGCAGCCGAATGGCCATCGTGATGCAGGATCCGTTCTTGTACTCGCGGTCTATTCGGGACAATATCGCCCTTGCTCGCCGTGATTCAAGCGACGAGGATCTGCACATTGCTTCGCGTGTTGCTTGCATTCACGAATCGATTCTCACATTCGAGCAAGGGTATGACACCGTCGTGGGCGAGCGTGGCGTGACGCTCTCGGGTGGACAGCGGCAGCGGGTTGCCATTGCTAGAGCGTTGCTCCAGCAGCCAGACATTCTGGTGCTCGATGATGCACTGAGCTCCGTCGATACTCGCACTGAGCGGCTCATCTTGGAGGCCCTGCGGGACCGCCGAGGGTCGCACACCACGATTGTCATTGCCCATCGTCTTTCGACGCTCATGCAGGCCGATCAAATTATCGTGCTTGAGCACGGCCGCATTGTGCAGCGCGGCGTTCACGCTGCGCTGGTCAAAGAAGACGGCATGTATCGTCGCCTGTGGGATATTCAGACAACGATTCAGTCAACTGATGAGCAGGGAGGCGCGTGATGAGTACACACGGCTTCATCCAGGAAGAAGAATATGTAGGTGGTAAGTTCGATTGGTCTCTGTGGCGGCGAATCATGCGCCATACGCGGCCGCATCGGCGGTCGCTGCGAACCATGCTTTTGAGTGGTGTGTTACTGGCCGTTATTGAAACGCTCTTGCCCCTGAGCAATGCGTGGCTCATTGATAAGGCAGTAGCTGGTGATGTTGGCGCCGCATTCTGGTGGCTGGCAAGTGTGTATTTTGTTTTAGCGACGTCGTTCTCGGTCGTCGTGTGGTGGTTTATTCGGGCTGCTGGAAGGCTGGCGACCGGCGTTGGATATGACCTGCGAGAGCAGTGTTTTTCCAGCTTGCAAGACTTGTCATTTTCGTACTTTGACACGCGCCCCACCGGATGGTTGGTGTCTCGGCTCACGAGTGACTGCACCAAGATCAGCAGTTTGCTGCCGTGGTTCATGCTTGACCTTGCATGGGGAAGCTGCTTCATTACCGGCATCGTGGTGGCCATGATGTATATCGATTGGCAGCTAGGTTTGTGGGTACTGGTAATTGTTCCGCCGCTCTCACTGGTGAGCTGGTACTTCCAGCGAAAGTTGCTTCGAAGTAGTAGGTTGGTGCGGCGTACGAATTCGGTGCTGACGGGTGTGTACAACGAGGGGTTAATGGGCGTGCGGACCACGCGTTCGATCGCCCGTGAGGCCGAAAGCCTGGCAGAGTTTCAGGGGCATTCGGGAGACATGCGGCGGCACACCGTGCGCAACTCACTGCAGAGCGCGGTGTACTTGCCGTGCATCATTACGCTTGGCGCAGTTGGTGTGGGCATGACGCTGTGGAAGGGTGGAGTCGATATTCAGATCGGCGATGGACTCTCGCTTGGCGACATGATTGCATTCATGCAGTATGCCGTGCTGTTTTCACAGCCCATTCAAGAGATTGCATCTCGTATTACTGACTTGCAGGCGGCTCAGGCCGCAGCGGAGCGTGTGCAATCGCTGATTGAAACTGAGCCAGAGATTCAGGACAGCGACGAGGTACGCTCGTTGGATGCAGTCATTCCGATTGGTATCAACACCATTGAATTTAAACATGTGGACTTCTGGTATCTGCCCGAAGAGCCTGTGCTCCTCGACTTCAATCTTACGGTGAGCCCGGGCCAGACTATTGCGCTCGTTGGGGCGACTGGTGGGGGCAAGAGCACGATTGCCTCGCTGGCAGCTCGTTTCTATGAGCCCCGGCGAGGCGAGATTCTGCTCGATGGTGTGGACTACCGCGAGCGTGGTCTGCACTGGTTCCAGTCGCAACTTGGTGTGGTGCTGCAGACACCGCATTTATTCTCGGGAACAATTCGCGAGAACATTCGATATGGTCGACTCGGTGCGACAGATCAAGAGGTTGAGCAGGCGGCAACGCTTGTCAATGCCGCAAACTTTATCGTCGAGTATGAGCAGGCCTACGACACCGAAGTAGGTGAAGGGGGGACGAAGCTCTCTGTTGGTCAGCGTCAGTTGATCGCAC
Organism: Phycisphaerae bacterium; assembly: GCA_963694215.1. GTDB lineage: Bacteria > Planctomycetota > Phycisphaerae > Phycisphaerales > SM1A02 > UBA12567. Next base: position 194 of record CAVOCO010000180.1, on the reverse strand, counting down.
TCGCCCGGGCGGTGCTGGCCGATCCGCAGATCTTCATTATGGATGAGGCAACTAGTTCGGTTGATACTGAGACGGAGCAGCTTATTCAGACCGCCATCGACACGGTCTTGCGTGATCGGATCGCCATTGTCATTGCGCATCGGTTGTCTACGATCCGCTCAGCAGATGTGATCGTAGTCATTGACGGCGGTCGA
>CAVOCO010000179.1:0-4026 GCA_963694215.1 Phycisphaerae bacterium | reverse complement strand
ACCACGCGATCCATGCCATAAGCAGCAGGGCAAGTGGATTGCGAAAGATGCCAGCCCACGCATAGTCCACGTGGCCGACGGTTGCTCGAAGCACGCTCCACCCAATCAGCCCGCCAAAGAACACATCCTTGGCCCATGGAATGGTGCCAAGCGGCAGGGCGAGGGCCCACAGCACAAAGAGAATGGTGTGGATTCGGTCACCGAATGGGTCGGCCTTGGCAGCAAGCTCAATGGCATCGGCGCCGCGGGCGATCAACACGCGTGGCGTGGGCGGTGCCTCAGGAGTTGTGCTGGCAGTGGTCACGGTGTGGCGCGGAGTATAGGCGTGGTGTCTCTGGGCCGCTGCCATGACTCGATCGCGTGCAGCACGTCGGCAACTGAAATGCGATCAATACGGCAGGCCTTCCCGCAGGCATCAGCCACAAGGTTCTCTGGCAGGAATGGCTCAGCAAGAAGGCGAATCTCTACAGCTGTATCCATCTGGGTCCAGCGGTGGTCCGTCGGGCCAAAGAGGGTGATAACGGGGGTGCCCAGGGCGATTGCGACGTGCCGCGGGCCGGTGTCGTTTGAAATGACCAGTTCTGCGCCAGCGGTGATGGCCTTGAGCGCACCTATGCTGCTGCCGCATGCGGGCAGGTCAATAACCGGACCCACGCACTGCTGCGCGACTGTGGATGTGAGTGCACGTTCGTCTGGAGATCCTGCGATGACGGTGGTCCACCCGTACTGCTCGTGGGCTGCATTGGAGACCGCGGCGAATCGGCTAGCGGACCATCGCTTGTCATTCCGGTTCGCCCCCGGCACGAGCAGCATGTATGCCAGTGGTTGTTCACGGAGAACATTTTTTGCGGCACGGTGGTCATCCTCGGTGACAACAAGCGACGGCAAGCCAGGAGCCGCGTCAGTGATCAACCCGTGATACCAATCCACGGTGGAGACTGGCTCGGTGCGATCTGGCGGAGCAACGGCATCGCTCAGCAGCCATCTTCGACCATCCCGGGCGTAGCCAATTCGGCGACATCCCCCGGCAAGCCGCGCAGCGAGCGCTGTGCGAAAGCTCCCGGGCAGAACCACGATGACATCTGCATGTGTTGCAGCGAGTACGCGTCCAGCTCTCCACGGCCCGAGCACACCACCCGGGTTGATATCAACCAGCTCATCGATGGCAGGATGTCCGCATAGCAACGCTTTCATGCCGGGCCGCATGGCGGCCGTGATGTGCGCATCTTCGGGCAAGATCGACCGAAGCGATTGCAGCGTGGGTGTCGCCATGCACACATCGCCCATCCATGTTGGCATGATGACGGTCACCCGTGGCGACGACATTTTGGTCCAGTTGATCACCGTTGCTCGCTCACAAGAATATGGTCGACAGCTTCTGTAATGGTCGGAACCGTCATGTCTGCGCGGGGTACGCCAGGCGTATCGCCGAGCAAGATGGTGCGGCAGTGAGCCGCTTGACCTGCGGCGATATCGCGATCTTGATCGCCGATCATCCACGATTGAGCAAGGTCAAGTCCGTGACGCGCAGCCGCCTCGAACAACATGCCAGGCGCGGGCTTTCGCCACGGATGCTCGCCGGTGTACTCGGGCACGGTGCCTTGCGGATGCCATGGGCACCACAGCCAGTCAAGAATCGGCGTGTCCTTGAGCAGTGCTTGCACGCGGCCATGCACAGCCCGCACGGCGTCCTCGTTATAGCAGCCGCGAGCTACACCACCCTGATTCGTAATGACAATCAGTGGCCAACCCGCCGCATGTAGACGCCGAAGTGCTGCTTCTGCGCCGCACATCAGCGAGACATTCTCGGGGTCGCCAAGATCACCATCATTGACAATGATCGTGTTGTCGCGGTCAAGCAGAACCGCTCGTTGACCATTCATCGAATCATCTCGGTTGGCCGCAGGACAATCTCAGACACGCACACGTGTGGTGGTTGTTCGATGGCATACATCACAGCATTCGCAATGTCATCCGGGCACAGTACAGCTGACATGCTGTCGTAGTACGCCTCGGTGCCAGCCCTGGTGGACTCGTCGCGAATGCTCTCGGTGAGGTTTGTTGTGACGGCTCCAGGTGCAATCGTGGTGACGCGGATACTCGGCCCTCCGCGTTTGTGATCGGCTGCGCTCTCTGCGCGAAGTCCTTCGCTGAGCGAATCTAGCGCAGCTTTGCTGGCTGAATACACCGCGGCGCCTGGAAATGGAGAGCGGCCAGCAACCGATGAAATACTGATGATGTGCCCAGATGCTCGAGATCGCATGCCAGGCAAGACTGCCTCGATGGCGTGCAGTGCCCCAAGTACATTGACATCAAGCGTATCCCGCCAATCAGTACTGTTCGCGTCTTTCATCGGCGCGATGGGCATAATGCCCGCGTTGTTGACAAGGTGTGTGACGCCGCCAAGTTCCTCGGCCCTTGCGACGACCGCCTGCACATGATCTCGGTTTCGCACATCGCCTGGATGCACAATAGTGTTTCCATCAATTGATGCCGCAACGGCTTTGAGCCATTTCTCGCGTCGGCCAAACAGGAAGACGGTGTCGCCACGGGCGGCGAGCCGTGCTGCAATAGCGGCCCCAATGCCGGAGCCCGCTCCTGTGACGATGGCGATGTCAGTCATGGTCATACTCCATTGGCCCGCGAGGGACGCCTTGATCGGTTCTGGGGGCTATCGTACGGGCATGAACGCAACTGATTCAATACAACGACCCGAATCTGATCTCGTAGCCGCCCGCCGGGCAAAGTTAAAGCGGTGGACCGATGAACTTGGGATAGACCCATGGGGCTCTCGAGTCGATGATCTCACGTCCCTTGCAGACGCGAGAGTGCTGTTCTGTGAGTCTGCGTCTGATGCCATGAACGCCGAAGATCCGCCAGACGTCGACCCACGACCCCGGGCGACGGTGGCCGGCAGGGTCATTCAGCATCGGGCCATGGGCAAGTTGACGTTTATGGTGCTGCGAGACGACTCGGGCGACTTGCAAGTCTCATGTTCGAAAGCTGATCTCGAAATCTCCGTCTTTAAACTTGCTTCAAAGGTGGACTACGGCGACATCGTCGTCGCATCTGGTCCGGTGGGGCGGACGAAGCGGGGCGAGATATGTGTGTGGGCTGATCAGTTCGAGGTGCACTGCAAGTCACTTGCGCCGCCACCAGAGAAGTTCCATGGCTTGACCGATGCCGAGCAGCGGTATCGCCGCCGATATGTGGACATGTACACCAACCCAGAGACGATGGAGACGTTTCATCGCCGCTCAGAGATTGTGTCTGCAACGCGTCGTTTTATGGAACGGCATGTGTTTGTTGAAGTTGAAACACCGATGATGCAGCCGGTCGCCGGCGGCGCCGCCGCGCGGCCATTCGGCACGCACCACAACACGCTTGATATTGACTTGTTCTTGCGTATTGCCCCCGAGCTCTATCTCAAGCGGCTGCTTGTGGGTGGCATGCGAAAGGTGTTTGAGGTGAATCGCAACTTTCGCAACGAGGGCATCTCACGTCGGCACAATCCAGAATTCACCATGATGGAGGCCTATCAGGCCTTTGGTGATTGCGAGACGGCAATTGAACTCGCCGAGTCGTTAATTCGTGAACTCGCTGGGGGCGTACTGCCATATGGTGACGTAGAGATTGATTACATGCGTGCCTTTGATCGCATCTCCTACGGAGATCTCTTTGAGCGTACGCACGGATGCAGCATGAGCGATGAGCCTGCGGTGCGAGCCGTTGCGGCCAAGAAGCACGTCGAAGATGCGGTAACCCGCAACCACTGGCTGCTTGTCGAGGCCCTCTTTGGTGAGGCAGAAGAGAACATCGACCCGGCTCGCCCGACGTGGGTGACGGATTTTCCTGCTGCCATTTCGCCGCTCACGCGTCCTCATCGTGACAACCCTGATCTCGCATGGCGAGCAGAATTGTTTATCGCCGGCATGGAAATTGGCAACTTCTATACCGAACTCAATGATCCTGATATTCAGCGGGCACGGTTCACTGAACAACTTGATGGCATCAACGACGAAGAAT
>CAVOCO010000178.1:0-4035 GCA_963694215.1 Phycisphaerae bacterium | reverse complement strand
CGTGGTGGCTTGAGCGGATCATAGAAACACCGCGACCTCTTCATGAGAAACTCACGCTCTTCTGGCATGGTCATTTTGCAACGGGATACCGCGCGGTCGAAGATAGCTGGCACATGATGATTCAGAACAACATGCTGCGTCAGAATGCAGGCGGAAGCTTCAAGAACGGTTTAGTACACAACATCATTCGCGATCCAGCAATGATCAAGTACCTCAACAACAACCAAAACACATATAAAGCTCCAAACGAAAACCTCGCCCGTGAACTTATGGAACTCTTCACGCTCGGGGCCGGGAACGGGTACACCGAAGACGACATCAAAGAGGGCGCTCGTGCCCTTACGGGAATGTCTTACCGAGATGACTCGTTCGCATTCAATCAACGCAATCACGATTCGAGTGGAAAAACAATCTTTGGCCGACCTGGACAGTTCGATGGTGCCGACTTCGTCGAGCTTATCTTTCGACGCCCATCTGCTTCATGGTTTATTTCATCGAAGCTGCACCGCTTCTTTGTTGATGACTCCATGGAGATCAGCAGCAGTACGAAGTCCGCTGTCAATCAGATGGCAAGCACACTCAAGCGGAACAATTGGAATGTGCGTCCGATGCTTCGAGAACTCTTTCGGTCGCAGCACTTCTACGATGACACGAACCGGCGGACCATTATCAAGAGCCCCGTCCAGCTTGCAGTGCAAGCAGTCCGCTCACTGGGTACGCCTATTCGCAGTATCACGCGGACCAATCAAGCCTGCGCCCTGATGGGCCAAGAGTTGTTCTACCCGCCAAGCGTCAAGGGCTGGGAGGGTGGTCGAAAGTGGATCAATACGTCAACACTCTTCATCCGAAATAACTTGCTGGTGTACCTCATGACAGGCCGCGACCCCGGAGCAAAGGCCTGGGAAGGTTCACCAGGTGGCTGGGACGCAACACCGCTTGTCTCGCATCTTCGAGATCTCAGCGGCCGCGATGAGGCCAAGGACATCGTGACCTATCTCGCACGCTTCACACTCGGCGCTGCTCCAACAGATGGCCGGCTTGAACAATGGACTGCCTTGGCTAAATCCCGAGACTCCATCAATAACGAAACGCTCATTCACCTGTTGTCGCTCATGACAGCCTGCCCCGAATACCAACTGTGTTAGTACGCACGCCAATTGGACTACGCCAATGACTGATAGAACCCCGTGGACACGACGACACTTCATTCAACGCGGCACCATGCTCGCGAGCATGACCGCAACCGCCCCGCTGTTTATTCAGCGAGCCAGTGAAGCAATGGGCCTTCCACTTGGATCGATGCTGACCTCGCTTGCCGGTGTCCCGCAAGATCACGTACTCGTTGTCGTGCAGCTTGCTGGCGGAAACGATGGACTGAACACAGTCATCCCCTACGGCTCAGCCGACTATTACAAGCAGCGACCCAAATTGGCCATCGCCGCACCAGGCCAAGGAAACGACGCCGCGCACGCACTTTCAGGAACTGACGGCATCGGACTTCACCCCGCCTTCTCTGGCTTTCGTGAACTCTTCGACGATGGACTTGGCTGCATCGTGCAAGGCATTGGCTATCCCAACCCAAACCGATCGCACTTTTCGTCCATGGACATCTGGCAATCCGCAGACACGAACGGCCGCGATAACGGCTGGCTTGGACGATATTTCGACAACACCTGTAACGGAACACCAGACCCTGCAGCGGGAATCTCCCTTGGCAATACTGCACCGCTCGCCATGCAGGGGGCAAAGTCCCTGCCGGTAAGCTTTGAGTCACCAGACCTCTATCGTTGGATGGGCGAAGACTTCGGTCAAGACGTCGCGTCGGCATTCAAGTCCACTCCCGGCCATCAAACACCAGGCGCGGACGACAACCTCTCGTTTCTCAAACGCACTTCGCTTGATGCGCAGTTGTCTTCCACGAAAGTTCGAAAGGCCGTCTCCGTGTCACCGCTGACTACTTGGAATGGCGGCGACCTCGCAACACAACTCCAAACCGTAGCGGCGCTCATTCGAGCAGGCATGACCACCCGCGTGTACTACGTAACACTTGGCGGATTCGATACGCATGCCAATCAGGCCGGATCACACCAGCGACTGCTTCGACAAGTGGGCGATTCACTGCGTTCATTCCAGAACGAATTGAAAGCACAAGGCAATGACGGCCGCGTGCTGACCATGGTCTTCTCGGAGTTTGGTCGCCGAGTTGGCGAGAATGGATCCGGCGGAACCGACCATGGCACGGCAGCACCGATGTATCTCATCGGCCCAATGGTCAAGCCCGGTGTGCACGGCACACACCCAAGCCTCACCAACCTCGATGACGGCGACCTGAAGTTTACCGCCGACTTTCGGCAGGTCTACGCAGCCGCCCTTAAAGGCTGGATGGGTGCAGACGCCGACACGATCCTCCGAAAAAAATGGGACCCAGCACCAGTTCTGAAATAGTGAGCGGCTTTGCCACGTAGTCGGCACCCATGCCGGGGGCAAATGCGTCGCTCAGCTCGTGTGCATACATCCCCGGTGTGGCTTAATCCATTTTGCCCTATCCATAAGAAAGTAATTATGGAAGAAACATGGACAGATCTCAACGGTATCAGTCCACGAGGCGGGAACTGACCCCACCACCGTACACTAAGACGATCATGATTCGAATTGCACTTATCGTCGTCCTTCTCATCTTGACCAGCTGTGGAAAACCCGCTGATGTAGATTCGCCACCGGCGACGCCTGCCCAGGCTGGCGAGCGGGTCGTCATACCCGTCAGCGGCATGCACTGCCAGAACTGTGCACAAGCTATCAATCAGGGCACCAAGACATGCGAAGGCGTCAATGCTGTTGCCGCATCAGCCGCCGACGAAGAGGTCGTCGTTTGGATCGCCCCAGGAACAGATCTTGAACCCATCAAGGCCAAGATTACTTCGCTCGGCTTCAAAGTCGAACACCCATCCGAAAACTAATTGCCGGGCTATGCTTCTCGGATGATCGCCCAAACACTGCTACTCCTATTCGCCGCCCAGGCCGACCCCATCGGCCGATGGGTATCAACCCATGAAGATCTTGGCGGCGTTCATGCCCTCGCTGCTCTTCCTGAGCAGGATGATGTGGCCGTGCTCAATGCGGAAACTGGCATTATTCGCATGGGGCTCGACCAAGCGAGCCACACGTTTGATTGGTCCCAATCGCTGCATCAGCCCCAAGGCCTGTCCATTGCAGCCAACGGGCGGATCTTCGTAGCGGACACAGGGCACCATCGCGTGATGTATTTCTCCTCAGAGGGCGACATGATCGGAGGATTCGGAGGAAGTGGCGACGGGCCAGTTCGCATGCGACATCCACACGCGATCGATGTCAATGACACCATCGCAGCTGTGGCCGACACAGGGCACAACCGCATTCAAATCTTTGGACTCGGCGGCGAGCACATCCGAAATCTTGAAGGCGACGTGCTTGGGCTCAATAGACCCGAAGGCGTCGCGATCGACGACGCTGGCAAGGTTTGGATTGCTGATACACAAAACCACCGCATCCTATGCACTGACCAAAATGGGGACATCCTTCACGAACTGGGTTCGTGGGGAACCTTCCCAGGGCAATTCATGGAGCCGTGCGGCATCGATGCGCGGGGCGGCCGCGTTGTCGTAACCGACCGCCTCAATCACCGCGTCCAAGTCTTCGACGCGAACACAGCCGAATCGCTAGATTCGTGGGGCATGCACGCCGTCTTTCCTCGCCAGGGAGAAGGCAAGGTGCACTACCCCGCCGATGCTGCGCTGCTGCCAGATGGTGACATTGTAATTGCCGAACCATTTGAGGAACGTGTCCAACGCTTCGGGCCGAACGGGACCGACATCGAACCACCATCGCTTGGACCACGCGGCGTGCAATCTCACTTTGGCCCAGTCGCGGCCACAGACGGACGCTTCTTCTGCACCTGGGAACCAGAACTCCGCGCCATTCATGTCTTTGATCTTGATCGCAAGACACCACTGCGGCTTTCTACATTTGGAGAACCGGGTGATGCCGCAGGTCAGCTCG
>CAVOCO010000177.1:0-4037 GCA_963694215.1 Phycisphaerae bacterium | reverse complement strand
GCGGGTGTTGACCAGGTGATTGATGGACTGCACGTCCTTGCTGATCGCGTGAGTTGGGATCGAATTGGTATCAAAGCTGTGCACCGTGCTGTGAGCGATATCGCCGCAATGGCAGGCGAACCACTTGCAACTTTGGCATCGGTTGTATTGCCAGCGGGCGCAACGGAGTCAGACGTTGATGCGCTCTGTCGTGGACTACACGAAGCCGCTTCAAAATGCCGCGCGCCGCTTGTTGGAGGTGATGTCGCGATTCACCGGCACGATGAACATCCGCTCTGTGTATCAGTCACCGTACTTGCTACGCCTGTGGCGCCGGGGCCAGTGCATCGATCAGGAGCATGCGTTGGTGATCTTCTTGTCGTCACCGGAGTGCTTGGAGGTTCACTTCTGGCCAATGGAGATGGACCACACCTTGACTTCATTCCGCGAGTTCCCGAAGCGATTTGGCTTCATTCCCATTATGGCGATCATCTCCACGCCATGATCGACATCAGCGATGGCCTTGGACGCGATACTGGCAGGCTTGCTGAGGCGAGCGGGCTCGTTGCCGTAATCGAAGCGGCCTTGATTCCCTGCCGCGGCACTGCATCTGTTGAGCACGCGCTGAGGGACGGAGAAGACTATGAATTGCTAATGGCGATTTCGCCTGAGTGTGAAATCGTTCCGCGTATCCCTGTCGCACAGGGGTGTCCACTTCGAGTAATTGGTCGGTTTGAGCAGGGCGATGACGATACTCATCCTCGCGTTCGCCTTATTGGGCCTGGCGGCGATGAACGCGACGCCACAACGTTCGGTTGGGACCATGGATCATGAATGAGCTTGAGCTGGAACTTCGCAGTGTTGAGTCACACGTCGCCTTTGGCCGCGTTCTTGCTGAACATCTTCGCCTTGGAGATGTTCTCGCGCTCACGGGAGAGCTTGGCGCAGGAAAGACCACGCTTGTACGGGCTCTTGGCACAGCGATTGGAGTTTCCGGCATGTCCAGTCCAACCTTCGGCATCATTCATGAACACGACATTCCATCTGGCGGACGGCTGATGCATATCGATGCGTACCGTGTGAACGGACCTGATGAGCTGATCGATCTTGGCTGGGATGAGTGGGCTCGAAGCGACGATACTATCGTGTGCATCGAGTGGGCCGAGCGAGTTGTTGACTTGCTTGGCGACCAGGACGCGCTGTCTATCGAACTGCAACATGCCGAGGAAGGTCGGGTAGCTGTTATTCAGTGGGGGGATGCGTCGAGGCTTTTGTCGCTCGCCGCCTGGGGTGATATGCCGTAGATCACAAACCGATGGCTGACGGTATCCCACCCGGCATCTGCAGCAATCCGATCACGCAGCGCAACCACTTCATCACTTTGCACTGACAGAAGCGTCCCAGTTTGAACGCAGAACATATAGTCTGATGGCTCTCGCCCATAGACCAATTGGTAGTGCGTTACCTTTGCATCGAGCAACATAAACGGCGTCACAATGCCAGCATCTTGAAGAAGGTGAATTGTGCGGTACACCGTGGCCTTCGATACATTGTTGTTTGCAGCTCGCATATTCATTAGCAATGAGTCTGCATCGAATAGGCCATTGATCGACATGACAGCGGCAAGTATTTCCGCGCGTTCTGAGGTATACCGAAGCGAGCATGACTTGAGATAGCGTCGAAACACCGCGCAGATCGGCACGAGTATTTGAGGGATATCAAGCGTGGTATTGAGTTCTGTAGAATCCATAGATGGCAATACTATAGGCAAGCTGGCTCGCATCCTCGATTTTGAATAATAGGCTGGTCTATCACCGCGAGATGAGATGCCATTGTTCTATGTATATGAGAGTAGGTGTGTTCGCGAGTAGCTGTAGGGGCATGGTGGCCCACATAACCCGGTAACATGGAATGCCCTGTATTGAAATTGGGTTTATCTGTTTGGATATTGGACGTCAAAAGGTCTCATTATGGCTCACAAACTTGTCTGTTCGTTTGCAATCCTCATGTTTAGCCTGTGCTCGAGCCTGGTCTCGGCACAACAAAGGCAGGCAACAGTTGAAATTAAAATACCGGGCTATAAGACGCCAGAAAATGACCATGGACGAAAATGGTACGTGTACTTCGCGTCTGCGGCGCAAACCACTTCGCCGATTCAGGGTGCGGTGGGGATCATCCCTGGAATTCTGAGCGAGATCCCCACAGATCAGTTTCTCGTCGACCAGGGCACGTCTGTAGCGACATTTGATTTTACTTTTACAGACACGGCTGCCGACGGATCAGGAGCCACTCTGTATATCGCCTATGGCTTTGCCCCGAAGGGATCGTGTTGTTACCAGGAAGGTACTTTTTGCCAGGAACAAATCACTCAGTCTGATTGCGTAACTAATAGTGGCACGTGGTTCATTGATTCGTGTAGCGTCGCCGCATGTATGAGCAGCGCGGAATTCACAGGCAACCCACTGATAGCGGGGATGGACGACATGTGGTTTGCTGAGAGTGAGTTCATTTTCCACGGTGCCAACCCAAGTCAAGCCGACCAGGGGGACATTACGTATGTCGCCGCATTCTCGCATCCACTTGCAGTAGATGTTTATGGCAAGGCCACCGACGCGGGCTCTTGGGATCTACAGACATCTCGCGAACCATTGAATATGGTCAAGCAAATATTGGTCAATGAGATATACAACAGCGACGGTTTTCGCGGGGCTGATGGGAACATAAATACCAGCAGGTCCATTGTAAACCAGGGCTCAGTTCCGGCAGTGTGGATGTCAGGTGAAGATGGCGGCCCGGCGAACACCAAGTTGTGGCAAGACCCGAATGTGTCTGGTCAAACATGGGATCCGAAGGCCGACAACGCCGGATTTATTCGTGTCAATCAGCCCAACACGATGTACCCGACGATTGCAGCGGGTAATGCATATTTGCCGGGATATCAAGATGCCATGGAATTGCTGTATCAGAAGTACCCGAGTGGAGGCACCAAGGCGATTCTTGTTGCTGGAAATTACACGCCGAACTGCAACAGCCAGCAACTGTATGCAAACGGCAATCCGACCCAGGGTGGTGTCTCTCTGTGCAGCGACAATGTCTGCCCAGGGGATTTGGGAACGTTCGGTCATTCAGCTGCTGATCTCTACCGAGTATGGGCTCAAATTGGGCAGAAACTTGGTGATGGCGGCTCGCCTGACGGGTACTGGTTTGAAGTGACGGCAACAAATCCACAGGGTGGTGAGAGCGGGTATATCAAAGCAAGCGGCCCAGACGTTCCGCACATTGTTCCACTTGGCACATTGTATATCCCTCAATCTGCACCGAGTTCGAGTACGACAACAATCAATAGCGATCTGTATGGTCGGCTTGTCAAGGGTGACGTGACAGCAGGGGCCGGGCTACCCGCAATGGTATGGAATGATGCAGCAGGGACGAATGTGTTTACCAATGGGGCGTACGCCATTTCCGCTGTAGCATTTGTGCGAGACATCTGCGCAACTGTAAGTAACGGCCAACTTGGTTCTGAAGTTGAAATTGGCTATGCGTTTAATAGTTCAACTGAGTCGTCTGGATACTTTTGGGAGAGCGCAATGCCCAACAAGCGAGGAACGCCTATTCAGGGCGCTCAGTATTCAGCCTACTTCGATGGCAACAGCAGCTGTTGCTGTATTCCAGTCTGGAACAGTGGTGGCGGCGGGTCACAATTGACTGGATTCACCGGCACAACTGACAGTCTGGCAACTGGCCAACTGCAATGGCTGAACAACTGGTTTGATGACCTGGCAACTCAAGGCCAAACAGTCAAGCCATGGAATGACTCATATGCCGTAATGTTTGACCTTCTCGGCTCAGGCGTTTACACAAGCAATTACAGCGACTACTACAAATATTTTGCTGGCATAGACCCACAGTTCAGATCGAACACGCATCAGTATATGAAGTACGTATTCACGCTTGGGACCATGACCTTCGCTGACTTCACCAATAATGGAATGGTCGGGGTACATGATCTGCTCTATATGCTTGAGAACTGGGGGCTTCAGGGCAAGGCTGATCTCAAC